>NZ_JBHLUU010000027.1:0-135267 GCF_042433785.1 Robertmurraya beringensis
CGCCCTTGATACTTTTATCGCAACCTTTTTCGACTGTTTGTCAAGAGCGATTGCGGGGCCTCACGTCCCCCCAATGGAAGTGATCTAATACTTTACATAGTTTTCATAGAACTTTTGACACTACCAATAAAAATATATGGTAAACGCTTTTAATACCTTCTACTGTTTATTCTTCAGTCTCGGGTCTAAGATATCTCTAAAACTATCTCCCATTAAATTAATGGCAAGCATCGTTACACCCAGACATAATGAAGGCCAGATAACATACATTGGATTGTTATAAATATAACCTCGAGCATCACCAATCATTTGTCCCCATGATGGTTCAGGCGGAACCACTCCTAGCCCTAAGAAACTTAATCCAGATTCTAGTAAAATAGCGGCCGCTATCGTTAAGCTGATTTGGATAATTAACGGAGACATGATATTGGGTAGAATCGCTTTGGTGATGACCCTAAAATGAGAAGCTCCTAAAGAAAGTTCACTTTGTACATATTCCAATCCTTTAACTTGAAGTGTGGCTGAATGGGTAATCCGTGCGAAACGCGGGATATAAAGTACACCGATAATCAAAATAAGGTTTTTTACACCAGAACCCCAAAATCCAACAACCATTAAGGCAAGTAGAATCGGTGGGAAACATAAAACAATGTCGATTGCTCGCATGATCATTTTTTCAGTAAATCCTCGAGCATAACCGGCTATTACACCCAACCCGACTCCTCCAAAAAATGCGATTAACGTTGCTCCGATTGCCACAAGCATAGTTGGACGAATACCTAAGATTAGACGACTAAGTATATCTCTTCCATATTCATCGGTTCCTAATAGATGCCCGGATGTACCGCTTTTTAGTACGTTGGTAGAATCGATTTCTAAAGGATCATTTGGGGCAATCCATGGACCAATAAGTGCAATAATGAGAATCGGAAGAAGTATGATAAAACTAACGATGAATGTTTTGTGATGTAAAAACTTCCGAGCCATCCTCCCACCCTCTTTCTATAAAAATACTTGGTTAACGTGTTCTAGGATCCATTAACCCATAAATGATTTCAACCGCTCTATTAATAAGAATGTAGAATGCTGCGATTACGATAATTGAACCTTGAATAATCGGATAGTTACGGTTATTAATGGATTCTACTAATAATGAACTTAATCCAGGCCAGTTGAATAAAAACTCAATTAATACGGTTCCACCAATTAAATTAGCTAACTCTAAGCCTATTACTGTGATAACAGAAATAATGGCGTTTCTAAGTACATGCTTGAAAATGATCATTTTTTCAGCTAGGCCTTTAGCACGTAACGTCTGAACAAAGTCCTTGCCCAAGACCTCAAGCATAGAGGATCGAGTCATTCTCGCGATCGATGCAGCCAGCGGTAGGGCTACCGTAATGGCAGGGAGGAACAACTTTTGGATATGGGCAACCGGGTCTTCTGAAAAAGCGGTATACCCACTTGCAGGTAACAAATTCAATTGTAAGCTTAAAAGTAAAATTAACACGGTACCAGTTACATACACTGGGAAGGATAATCCAGCTGCTGCAATAGATGAAACAATCATATCTACAACTCCGCCTCGTTTGACAGCAGCAATAATTCCAAGACTGATTCCGATAATTGACCCGATAATAATTGCAACAACTGCTAATTCAAGAGTTTTGGGAAGCCTTTCAGCTAGATATGTAGTAACATCAATGTTATTAAATAGAGATTGTCCAAAGTCCAATCTGAGTATATCTGCAAACCAAGTAAAGTACTGTGTTAATAGTGGCTGATCCAAACCAAGGGTCGCACGCATCGCTTCAACAGCAGCTGGATCAGCGCCTCTTTCTGTACCTAATACTAAAACTGCAGGATCTCCAGGCATGAAACGAAGCAATAAAAATACCAGGGTCGCAACGATGAAAATTTGAACAATAGCTACTCCAACGTTTTTCGATACAAAACGAAGCAATAATCTCACCCCCAACTTCTCGGAAAATTTAATTGATCTTTTGTAATTTGGATTCAGAGAATAAATGACAAGCAGCCATGTGATTGGAACCTATCGTACTTAGCTCTGGTTTCATTTCTTTACAAAGTGGTATAACATAAGGACATCTTGTACTTAATCGGCAACCACTCGGCGGATTAATCGGACTAGGTAGATCTCCATCGAGGACAATTCGTTCCTTTTTAAAGGTAGGATCTGGGATTGGAATTGCTGAAAGTAAAGCTTGCGTATATGGGTGCTTAGGATTTTTGTAGATCTTCTCCGCGTCCCCAACCTCAACGATTTCTCCTAAATACATCACACCAATTTTATCGCTCACATGTTTTACGACTGATAAATCATGGGAGATAAACAAATAAGTTAGTTTAAATTCTTTTTGTAATTCATTTAATAGATTTAAAATTTGAGATTGAATAGAGACGTCAAGCGCAGATACCGCTTCATCACAAATAACTAATTTTGGGTTTAAGGCAATCGCACGCGCAATTCCGATTCGCTGTCTTTGACCTCCAGAAAATTCATGTGGATATCGATTGATATACTGCTGACTTAAGCCCACCATTTCTAGTAAATCCTTAACCTTTTGTACACGTTCTTGTTTGTTATAAACCCCATGTATATCAAACGGTGCACTAATGATCTGTCCAACGGTCATTTTAGGATTGAGGGATTCATAGGGTTTCTGGAATACCATTTGCATTTGCTTTCGGCTTTTACGTAGTTCCCTCCCACGTAATTCTAGGAAATTTCTACCTTCAAAGTTGATTTCACCACTATCTGCTTTGATTAACCCCATAATCAAACGTGCCAAAGTACTTTTACCGCATCCGGATTCACCAACTAAACCAAAGGTTTCTCCTTCATTAATGGTAAAGCTAACACCATTTACTGCTTGAACATAATTTTTATGTGTAGAAAATAATTTTTTATCACTAACAGGAAAGTGTTTTTTTACATTTTTAACCTCTAAAAGAGTGTTACTTTTCAATGTCTCCTCACACTCCTTCGTTTATATGCCAACATTTAGCCGTATGATTGGATTTGATCTTTTGTAACTCTGGTTCCTTTTCAACACACAAATCTGTAGCAAAAGAACAACGTGGATTAAATCTACAGCCTTTTGGCATTGAATTAATTGTCGGAACATTTCCTGGAATGCTATATAGGGTTTTATCAACCTGATGTAATGGTGGAACTGATTTGATTAACCCTTTCGTATACGGGTGTTTGGGCTTTTTAAATATGGTCATTACATCTGCTTCTTCGACGATTTGCCCCGCATACATAACGGCAACTCGATCAGCCATTTCGGCTACTACTCCTAAATCATGGGTAATTAGCAGAATGGCCATATTAAACTCTTTTTTGATTTTATTTAATAAATCTAAAATTCTAGCTTGCACAGTCACGTCCAAAGCAGTTGTCGGTTCATCGGCAATTAATAAGTCTGGTTTACAGGATAGGGCCATCGCAATCATGACACGTTGGCACATTCCACCAGAAAGTTCATGGGGATATGCATCAAATATGGTTTCAGGGTGAGGGATTCCAACCTCCTTCAACAGTTCGATTGCTCTCCTTTTAGCCTCTTCTTTCGAAATGTCCTCATGAATTTGGATCGCTTCCGTTATTTGACTTCCGCAAGTAAATACAGGATCAAGGGCTGACATTGGATCCTGGAAGATCATCGAGATAGACTTCCCTCTAATTTTGTTCATCTCTACTCTGTTTAATTTCACCAAATCTATATCTTGGAAAAGAATCTCACCTGATGCTATTTTCCCGGAAGAAGGTAGAAGCTGCATAAGTGACATAGATGTAATGGTTTTTCCACTCCCACTCTCACCTACGATACATAACGTTTCACCTTTTTTTAGGGACAAGTTGACATCCTTTATGGCTGGAAAAACACCATAATCTGTATTAAATACAGTCGATAAACCCTTTATATCAAGAAGTGCATTCCCCACAAACATCCCTCCTAACTCCTATTAGAACGCCCATTGGTATTGTTTTGTTATAATATATTATAAGTCCTATTATGAGAATATTCAATCTTATTCGAAAATTAACACAAAACTCTTATTATATTAAAAACAAATTTTGATAAAAAGCGCTCCTACCTTGACTTTCTTATTAAACCTGTAGAGAGCGCTCTATTATTAAATACTATTTTGCAAGACACCAAGCCTATTTCTCTTTGTTTCTTCTATATCAATAGAGTAGGTTCCATTTTTATAAATGATACTAACACCATAGTCTTCTAAAGCTTTTTCTACCGAGACCTTCTGATCAATAACATCAAATAAAACTAACTCTGGATTTCTTTCAAATGGTGATCCAAATCCTCCTGATCCAGGTGAACTTACTCTAACAACATCACCTTTATTTAATGGAAGTTCGGATACTTTTGAACTTAATTTAATTTCTTCTTTTCCGTTCTTTGCAAAAGAGAAAATACCAGGACTTCCTTCTTTTCCACCATTAATTCCCCAAGGTGCAAACTTATGTCGATCCCCAAGACCGGTATAGGAAAGGCCATCGGTTAAAATACGATAGTCACGTTGAATTCCTAATCCTCCACGGTGTAAGCCTGCTCCACCCGAATCCGTTCGAAGCGCATACTTCTCAATTAAGATTGGATACTCTCTTTCAAGTGCTTCTACTGGTAGATTAGAAGTGTTGGTCATATGAACCTGTACTCCACTAAGTCCATCTCCAAATGCATGTGCACCCGAACCACCCGCAATGGTTTCTAAATAGACAAAGTAATTTTCTGTGTTTGGGTTGGTTCCTGAGAAGATCGCCGAGGTTACAACACTGTTACATGCTGCCAATACTCGTTCAGGTGCAACCTTGGAGAGCGCCCCAAGAATGACGTCTACCACACGTTGCGAAGTATCAATCCTTTGTCCTACCGGGACCGGCAATGTACAATTGACGATGGAACCCTTTGGAGCCTTCACTGTTAATGGACGATAAATACCTTGATTCGAGAAAACATTTTGCCCAGCAACCGCCTTAAAGCAATAGAAGATGGTTGTAACTAAGCCGGAATATACCATATTGAGTGGTCCCGGAACCTGTGGACTGGTTCCTTCAAAATCCACAATGGCATTGCTTTCATCAATTGTGATTTGGGCACGAATGAGAACCGGATCCTGTGAATGTGTTCCCGCATCATCTAAATAGTCCTCAAATGTATAGGTACCATTTGGTAATGAACGAATTCCAGCTCGCATTAACTCTTCTGCATAATCCAGTAGTGCATCCGTGCATGCTTCAAAATAATCTACACCATATTTTCTAACTACTTCTTGTAGTCTTCTAACACCCGCTTTATTGGAAGCGATCTGAGCATCTAAGTCTCCTTGTCTTTCGACCGGAGTTCTCGTATTGAGTGTGATAAAATCATAACTTTCTCTTATTAATTCACCTTTAGAACAAATTTTCACAAGAGGAATACGCAAGCCTTCTTGATAAATCGTCGTTGAATCAGGCGATACACTACCTGGAACCATTCCACCAATATCAGAATGGTGGGCAATGTTCGCTACAAAACCTACTAATTTATCTGTCTCGAATACTGGCGCAACCATGGTGATATCCGGTAAATGAGTCCCCCCACCTGAGTAAGGATCATTCGTAACAAACATATCCCCTGGATAAATTGAATCTGTAGGGTATCTTTTTAGGACTTCATTGACTACATCTAACATTGAGCCTAAATGCATCGGTACATACTCCGCTTGAGCTGTCATATTTCCCTTTGCATCAAAAACAGCCGTTGAACAATCTTTCCGTTCTTTGATATTCGTTGAAAAAGCTGTTTTAACAAGAGTGATTCCCATCTCTTCAGCCACAGAAAGCAATAAGTTCCCAACAATTTCTAGAGTAATAGGATCTACTTGATTCACCATTCTTTTACTCCTCCCCACCAAACGTATTTATAATCAGATTCCCATAATCATCTACCTCCATAGTTTGGTCGGGTAGGACTAATATCGTTGTATCCATTTGTTCGACGATTAAAGGACCTTGAACTTTATTCCCTGGCTTAAGATTTTTGCGATCATAGATTTTTGTTTCGTAATACCCCGGTCTTTCAATTTCAGAAAAATAAACCTGACGAGCAGCTCTAGGGATTGCCGTTTCGTTTGCAGCAGTTGATTTTTCAAATCTTGCTTTAGGTAATTGACCTACAGCAGTTAGACGATAGTTTACAAATTCTAAAATCCCATCCTTCTTGGCATAACCATAAATCTTTTCATGCTCTTCTTGAAAACGTTCCTTTAATGCCGCAAAACCAGCTGATGTCAACTCAGCCCATTCAACCGGAATGGGAATTTCATAGTTTTGCCCTTTGAATCGTACGTCGATAACCAACTCATATTTGCGTTTTGACTCAGGGATATTCTCTTTTTCCAGTAATTTAACCCCTTCATTTTTTAACTCCTTAAAATGCGAGGCAACTACATTCATACTTTCTGGTGAGGCATCTTCCAATGTTGAACGAACATAATCTGTTCTTACATCTGTAACCAACAAGCCTAATGAGCAAAAGGTTCCTGGTGAAGGTGGAATTAAGACTCTAGGAATATTTAACTCTTTAGCTAGAGCACTACAATGCAATCCACCCGCTCCACCAAATGATACAAGAGTAAAGTCTCTTGGATCATGTCCCTTTTGAATAGAGATTAATCGAATGGCCCGTGACATATTAGCATTAACTACAGAGATAATCCCCGCTGTTGCTTCTTCTAAAGTAAGCTTCGATTGGTTACAAATGTGTTCTTGAATGGCCTGCTTTGCAGCATCCATATCTACTGACATACGACCTCCTAATATCTCTTTCGGATTTAACCGACCAAGTAAAAGGTTTGCATCCGTAACAGTTGGCCTTGTGCCTCCTCGACCGTAAGACGCAGGACCAGGTGTAGAACCGGCGCTTTCAGGACCCACCTTTAATGCTCCACCGTTATCAATATAAGCAATCGAGCCACCACCAGCACCACAAGCATGAATATCTAACATAGGGATACGGGCAGGAAAACCTTCCACTTCTCTTTCCATAGAAATCTTAGGTTCTCCATTTTCAATTAAACTAAAGTCCGCTGATGTACCTCCCATATCGAAAGTAATCATATTTTTATATCCAGTAAGCTCTGCTAAATTCTTAGCTGCTACCACTCCTGCAGCAGGGCCTGATACAGCAGTACGTAAAGGTGAGGCAACTGATTCATGAATGGAGATAATTCCACCATTAGATTGTGTGATATAGGGTTCCACCGGAATTCCATATTCCTTTACTGAATTCAAGAAGTTTTCCATATAGTTCTTCATTACTGGCCCTAAGTAGGCGTTCAATGCTGTTGTACTTAATCTGGAGTATTCACGAAACTCAGGAACAATCTCATGGGAAGCTGAAACGTATACATCCGGAAAACGCTTTTTAATTTCCTTAACTGCAAATTTTTCATGCTCTGGATTTAAATAAGAGAATAGGAAACAAACTGCGATCGATTTTACCCCTTGTTCCTTTAATGCATCAATGGCTTTGTGTAGGCTGTCTTCATTAATGACCTTATACACTTCACCATTTGCTAAAAGCCTTTCGCTAGCTTCATATCTTAAATTGCCAGGAATAACGGGTTGAGGTTTTTCTTCGAAGAAATTGTATAAACTAGGACGGGTTTGACGTCCAATTTCAAGTAAATCACGAAATCCTTCTGTAACGATAAGACCAGTAACCGCACCTTTTCGTTCAATTAGGGCATTGGTAGCAACCGTCGTTCCATGCGCTAAATATTGGACATCACTTTCGGCAATATCATTTATTTCTAGAATATCTTTTATACCTTTCATAATGGCCCGTGAAGGATCTTCAGGGGTTGAAGAAACCTTGTGATTTTTGATCTCTCCCGTTTTACTATCAACCAATGTAACATCTGTAAAAGTCCCCCCAACATCCACGCCTACCATGTAGCTCATACAGTTTCCTCCTTTTGGAAATTCATTACCCTATTAATCTAACAAACTTAAATATGTAACAATTTTGTAACTATATTTACAGAAAATTTATAATTTTGTCAATAAAGCCTATTTAGAATCATTCTGTAAATATAAAAATAGTACCTCTTCTTAAATATCTATACTTCCTGTCACCTTTTCTCTAAAATCGCTTTGCTATTAATACTTTTTTATTTGGAAAACGGCCCCTTTGTTAGAGGCCGAATATCCATCAAAAAGAAGGCGTGATTTATTTTAGTACGCAACTTTCCACATGTAACGGCGGTCATTCATTGAATGATTTCGAATAAGCGACATTTGGTAAACGAAATATCTTTCTACCGGTATCATTACAACAGAATTGAAGAATTCAGCAACAGAAGGATCGATTTCGTTTAAGCCTACCTCTTCTGCATCGATTACGATAAATCGCTCTGCGTATTGATTCAAGAATGTTTCTACCCTTTCATCCATCGGACGAGTACGTCCTAAGCTTTTTAGTAATACGAATGGAAGAGATTTGTCAGTTGTTTCGAATGGACCATGGAAATATTCGCCAGAGTTTAACACAACAGCATGTTTCCATTGCATCTCCATGAAGTGACAGCAAGCCATTGTATAAGCTGTACCGAATAGCGGTCCACTACCTAACACATAAAAGATTTCATCATCCTTAAAATCTAGTGCAAATCTTTGAGCCTTTGGAAGTAGGTTCTCTTTCGCAGAAGCAACAATATCATCAATTTGATCATATGCAGCCATAGCAACTTCATAGTTTTGGTAATCTTCAAATTGATGAAGGATTTCAAATCCTAATTTTAAAGCTAGCGCTTGGTTTGCCTGAGAGTATACCTGATTGTCTCCATTTGAATAAATCACTTTATACTGACCATTTTGTGCCATTAACGTATCAGGTGACCCAGTCATTGCGATGGTAATAGCACCTGCATTGTTTGCCACCTTTACAGCTTCTACTGTTTCTGGAGTTGCATTTAAAGAACATATAATACAAATTGTTTGTTCATTTAAGGCTGCTGGAGTAGCATGTACAAACTCGTTACTGTTATAAATTGCAGTTGCTATATTTTTCGCTTCACTCTGCATTAAGTACTTAGCCGGATAAATAGCAGCTTGAGATCCACCACATGCAACGAAATAAACTACTTTTAATCCACCTGCTGCATCTACCTTCTGTTTAATTTCACTAATAATTGATTTAATTTCCATGTTTATGTACTCCCTCTCTATTTGTATTATATTGTATATCTACTTTCCATAACAATATAGTACCATATATGCGGAGTATTTCAATAACTTTTTGAAATATTATAACAATTTAGTAACTTTATTGGTTTAATATCTATTTTTCTCAATAGAAATAAAGTCAAAACACACTGATTCTTTTAAAACAACTGTAAAGCGTTAGTTGTGAATGGTACAAATGACGATCTTAATGCTAATTGTTACAGAAGGTTATATCGTGGAGTTTATAGGTTATAACAAATAGTATTACAACTTCATTCTAATATGTCAATATGATTTCATTGAATTATATTTATTTTCAGAATAATACAATTGAATGCCGATAGAACAAAAAGCACATAACCCAAACAACGAATGGAAAATTGTTTGAATTATGTGCTAGTCTTTTATAAAGCAATTGAATGGCTACTTTCAACGCTTCTTGTAAACATCTACTTATACAACGAATTTGAACTTGTCTGCGACAATAAATTGCATGGATCGATGGGTTGGTATACCTTCTTTATCATAAGATAGACCCGTTATTAATAGAAGTGGATGACTTAATGATAAACTAAGGTAACGTGACATTTCATATGTGGAATACGTTAACTCAATTTCTTTTCTAGGATTCGTAAAGACAATACCATACTTTTCAGCCAGAATTGAAAACATGGAAGTATCGTTCAAGTCTTCATCCAATAAAAAAGTGAAGCGTTCCGGTAATCGGGAAATTTCAAATGCAACTGGTACCCCATCCGCATAACGAATACGCTCGATTACGATGATCTTTGAGTTGGGTTCTAATTGTAACACCTCAGTATCCTTATCATTTGCATCTTCAATTACACACTTAATAACCTTTGCACCCGGTTTACAACCAGATTCACGACACATATCTGAGAAACTTATAGAACCACTTATCCCTCTACTTAACTTCTCAGTGTTTACGAATGTGCCTTTCCCCTGTTTTCGAATTAAAAGATTTTCTTTCGCCAACTCTTCTAGAGCATTACGTACCGTAATTCTGCTAACATTATAGAGTTTACTCAATTCAACTTCTGTTGGAATTTTTTGACCTTTTTTAAACTTTCCTACTTCAATATCACTACGAATTAGATCGGTCAGCTGTTTGTATAAAGGTAAAGCATCCTTTTTATCTAATGTCATTGTATTTACCCCATATCGATTAGTATATAACCATATAATACTATTTAATCGGTTTAAATTGCAATAAATTAGAAAAATGTTATCTTTAATGCTGATATAAAAATAAAAAATTATTAAACTATATAACCAAATGTGATATTTTGTATTAATATCTGATAATCATTTTTTCAATGCTATTCATTATCCTACCTTTGCGGGACACAACAGGGTTAGGAATAAGGCCAGATACACTCAGTTACTTCATACTTTATTGCCAACTTCAACAAATATCTCCTATGCACATGAATGATCCCTCTATTTCATTTATATCAATTTCCGAGATATATAACCAAAAGAATATAGTTTTGATTTTATTTTGAAACCAAATATATTAAAGGTTATAAATTATATATTGTGGTAATAGATATATTAATGAATTTGACAGGAGGTGTATGAAATGGAACCGGTTAGGGATACATTTGAAGAGCGAAAACGCTTTATATATGAATACTTAAACAAGAAGATGGAACTATCACCGGATAAAAATGAACTCATACTCTCTATAGATCCAATACCATTTCAGCCAAACGCTCCCTTAACGGATGAATATATGATTGAATTAAAGAATTGTGAATCAGAGGAACAGGTAGGAAAAATATTGAAGAAGGTATTTGAAATGCAATCGGAGTATGAGTTTAGACATATCGGTGATATAAGGAAGAAACTGCACGTTCATAGCATGGATATCTACCAGCAACTTAATTTGCTTATTCATGAATTTAAGCGGATGCAAACACACCCGCTTCAAAAAGATATTACCGATTTAATTACCCAGCTCAAGAAACAGAAACGGGACTTATCTGAAGGGATCGATGTGGCGGTACAGTTCCTAGAAAATTGGACAAATAAAAAAGAGAGCTAGATTAGATAACCTTGCTCTCTTCTATGTTCAAGAATTTCTTTAAAGATTCTCCTGTAGGGTCCTGGCTAATTAATTCCCAAGAATGAGAAATGATGCTGCTATCAAACGTGTGATTTAATTCTTCAATGATTTTCTCTTTCCCAGAAACATGGTTTGTCTCAAGAGAAGTTTTAATTAAACCTTCTACAATTTTATCGGTTTCAGATTTGTAATGCAGTCCTCTTTGTGCAACTTTGATTAATTCCACGACTTTTTCCCCCTCATCACTTTTCTTTAATTCCTCAAGACCCTTTTCAAACTCGTCTATTTGTTTAGAGCTCATATCGTTATAAACGTAATCAAAAAGGAATTTGTAAGGTTGAGATAATTGTTCGGGATAGTCTGCCTTAGATTGTATTTGGGCTAATAACCTGTGCCCTTCCAACATCATCATAACACCATCTTTTTTAATAACTTTATTATCTGACATTAATCCCCAAAATGCAATAGCGACGGGGTTCGGGTCCTTCGTGTTATAAAATAGCGGCGCATTCCATACCCATTTTCGCTCAGTTAAGTTAATCAAATCATAATCAAAGGATTTGTGAGATTTCATTCCGTAACTCATAAAATTATAAGCGAACTTCTTTGTAGTTGTGTGTTTAAACCCTCTAAAACCTATTAAAATTGAAAGAATAGGAATATTGTTGAATGTGTGAGTAAGAAGATTGTGATAGTCCCTTACCCTTTCATCCATATTGTTGTCGTTCGTTGATTGATACTCAAAATGAAGAATAATTTCGTTTTTGTCTACATTATCCATTCGAACCAAAAAGGCTCTGTCTAAATACTTCTTTCCATCATCTTTTTCTAGCAAGTGCTGATATAGATGCCTATAAGGTGACGTGACATCCTCGCTTAATGCCAACCATCTCCCGTTTGTGTCCAAGTCTAGATATAATTTATTGTAGAAGAGCTTCATAAAGTCTTTCACGGAAAACTTGAATAACTGTTTAAAATTATTGTCATGTTTGTGATGTTCTTCTGTCATTGATATGTATCCTCCCTTGGACCACTAGCATCTGATTCTATTCGTTCTTTGTTGCAATCAAAATATTGCATAGGATGTTGTTCTAACTATATATCCAACGCTCTTATTCTATTAATTATTATTTAACTGAATTCCATTATAAGGACCACGATTGATCGTTCCAAGAGTCTTTTTCCACATCGACTCTCGCTTGATGATTTCAGAATCCGTCCCTTCCATAAATTCAATGACTGAAAAGATGACTGAATTATAACCGTTTTCTAGAACAAACAAATTAAGATGTTGTGCATCACCAAGTGAATTTAAATGAGCCATCCATCTACCTAAAATTCCGTCACTGTTATAGGCACTTCCTATGTATCTACTTTTTCCATCTTCGGATCGTTGAATGTAAATCCCATTTTGACGCAAAACCTGTTTTAGCTTATTATCTTCTGAATTATCTTCCCAAATAGCAATTACTTCTCTCCATGTAAAGGTTTGTCCTAAGACATTTTCTAGTGATGTATCCACATCAGGTAGTTCAAGCCCCTCAAATTTGGATGTACGAGCTAGCTTACTGTTGGCTTTGCTCTCTATTATGATTTCATCTGATTGTAGAATATCAGCTATTTTAGTAGCTAAAGAAACATAATCATCTGTCTTAAAGTCCGTATATGATCTTTTGGAGGTTGACACCTCTGGAAAGGAATCCAACAATGTTTTAAGGCTGCCATTTATATTATCCGCGTGATAAATCCTAAATAGTTCGGGACCTTCTCCCCATAGTTCAAACGCCCTTATTTTATAAATATTACTCTTAACTCGATATGAAACCCATGGTCTTGAATTTGCTGTGTTATCATCCTTAATTCTTAAATCAAACATTCTAGCTAATCCACTCTTGATAAGAATGGGTTCTAAAATTTCAAACATGAATACCCCTCCAAATGACCCACTATATAATTCCCTTATTATAGCAAACTATTATATAATTACCTATTCTACAAGTAATAGTCTTTATATTCTCCGTCTCTTTTATGTACTTGGTAAGCATGAGGTAGAATTACACCCCTCCATTTGTTAGACTTCTTACCCCACTTGTAAATAAAGCCATTTGAGTGTTTTCTCGCTGATACTAAACAAAAAAATAAGCCAGTACATTCAAGAAATTCATTCTTAATGTACTGGCTTATTAAAATCTCTTTCCTATTTATCGGAGGGATTGAAATTATGAAACAGTTACTATTCTTTGATGATTTCCCTCGTACTTCTCACTGTATCTATAGGGCGTACTAATTTTTCAATTTGTTCACGTTTAGGCTCTAAGAACGGAGGTAAAGATAGTTTTTCCCCAAGGGTTTCGTAAGGTTCATCCCCCATAAAACCAGGGCCATCTGTAGCAAACTCAAATAAAATTTGTGGAGCAACTCTTGCATATAAAGACTCAAAAAAGTGACGATTGACATAACCGGATGTCGAGAATCCCAAACTACTCAATCTTTCTGTCCATTCATCCAATACGGAGCGATCCTCTACGCGGAATGCAGCATGGTGTACGGTGCCATACCCTTGTCGAGCTTGAGGGAGAACAGTATTGTGCTCTACAATAACGGATGCTCCATTACCGCCTTCTCCTACTTCGAATAAATGGAAGGATCCTTCCTGAGCCGTTTCTTTAAATAATAGTGCTTTTTCCAATATTTCTTTGAAGTAATCAAAGTTCGCAATCCGAACAAAGACAGGACCTAAACCCGTAATGGCATGCTCCAATGGGATAGGACCCTTTTGCCAAGGGGTACCAGATTCTACGCCTCTATTTAATTCATCTGAAATTAATTGATATTGTTGATCATCGAAATCAACGAAAGAGAGAGTTTTCTTGCCAAATTGCTCTTTAATTCCAGTATGCTTGACGTCTAAACGATCAAACCGTTTTACCCAATAATCCAATGCTGCATCATTTGGTACACGGAAAGAGGTCTTAGAAATCTCGTTTGTACCATGCATACCTTTTGGGATGCCTGGGAAGTCAAAGAATGTCATGTCTGTGCCCGCACTGCCTTTATCATCAGCAAAGAATAAATGATAGGTTTGAATATCATCTTGATTGACTGTTTTTTTAACTAAACGCATCCCTAATACATAGGTGAAAAATTCATAGTTCTTTTCTGCACTACTGGTAATAGCTGTTACGTGGTGTATTCCCTTTAGTTGGTTCATTTTATTTTCCTCCTGAAAATTCAGATTCAATAGTAAGCTTGGTTTCATTCTTTAGCATAACTACTGAGCACATCTATCAATATTGCTTAATATGACCTGCTCAACCTTCATACTCCTTTTATGATTGGAAATATGTACATGGGTATAAAAAATACTCATGTACATATTTTACACTTCAGTCACATTTTTAAGTAAATTATCGGATCGTGAATAATGCTTTTGACCAAGGAATTAATTGGTCTAGCATTTGATTGACAGAATCCTCTTGAACGGCCTGTGGTTTAAAGACTGTTCCATTCTCAAAATCAGTGAATAACGATAGGGCTGGATGTACACGAACGTCAGCCACTAATAACTCACCTAAAATACCTCGTAAATGTTCAGCCGCACGAGCTCCACCTACGGAACCGTAAGAAACGATTCCAGCTGCTTTATTGTTCCACTCAACACGTAGATAGTCTAATGCATTTTTCAGTGCTCCAGTAATCGAGTGATTGTATTCTTGAACAATAAATACGAATCCATCTTGATTAGCGATTATTTCTGACCAAGCAGCAGCCCCTGAAGCATCTGCACCAGCTTCACCAAGTAATGGTAATTTGTAATCAGCAATATCAATAATGGTATAGTTAGCGTCGCCACGTTTGTCAGCAATTTCTTTTACCCATGCACCTACTTGTGGACTTACACGACCTTCACGTGTTGAACCTAAAATAATCCCAATGTTTAATTTTGTCATTGTTTCTTCCTCCTCTTGTTTTTTTCCAAATAATTTATCTAAAAATCCCATTTCCTACTTTCACCTCCTTTTATGTTCTGAAATACGGATTATTGCTGTGACATGATGTAGAACTTTTAGTATGCACATGAATGATCCTTCTATTTCAGTTATCTCGATTTCGAGATATATAATCAAAAAAATAATGTTTTTATTTTATTTCGAAACCAAATATCTTTAACCTGAGATAATTTTATTATATGTACTTATTATTGTCAACTCATTTAAGTGATTTTTTATACTTTAAAAATAGGATAAGGGCTTGTTTCAACATGGGCCACCATTCAAACGACCTAAGGATAAACCAATTGAATGAATGGATACAGCCTACAGCCTGGCAACCCATACCCTTTTTTCATCATCAAAGTAAGAAGACAAATAATATTTCTATATTATTTTCTAAAAAACAATCTAAATTTGATATTGGTTTAATCTAATATTTAGATATATAATAAAAACAAGAAAAGAAAACGTTTTCAACAACATTCAAATACATAGTTACTTCTCATATTATAGGAGGATATAAAATGAGCCAAGTTGAAAGAAATACAAAAGTGCAGAAATTAATTGAGCTACAAAAATTCAATGAGAAAGAAATTTCTAAAATGACAGATTCACAGATTGAATATTACCACTGGCTCTATTTTGATGATTCAGTTTATGATTATATGTAACTTAAATAAAAGATAAGAAAAGTGGGAAAACATTAATCATTCATGTTTTCCCACTTTTGTTTTTATCATTTTAATGAAACGACTGAAAGTTAGTTAGCTACCACATTCATAAACATATCAATATCATCCGTTGTATTCGTAATGCTTCCTACACCAAAGTTTTCTACCAAGAAGTTTGTTACATTTGGTGAAAGGAATGCTGGTAATGTAGGACCAACATGAATATTCTTCACACCTAGATATAGAAGGGATAAGAATACAATGACCGCCTTTTGCTCATACCATGCGATATTATAAGACAATGGAAGGTCATTAATACTTTCCAAGCCAAGGGCATCCTTTAGTTTTAATGCGGTCATGACAAGTGAATAAGAATCATTACATTGACCAGCATCAAGTACCCTTGGAATCCCATTGATATCACCCAAATCAAGCTTATTATATCTATATTTCGCACAACCAGCTGTTAGGATGATGGTATCGTTAGAAAGTTCTTCAGCAAACTCTTTATAATACGTTCTACTTTTATGGCGTCCATCACAGCCTGCCATAACAAAGAATCGTTTAATATCTCCATTCTTCACTGCGTCAACCACTTGATCAGCCACTTGAGCGACTTGATTATGTGCAAATCCTCCAATAATTTCACCCTTTTCAATCTCAATAGGAGGATCACATTGTTTCGCATGCTCAATAATCACTGAGAAGTCTTTTGTTCCATCTTCTTTCTCCGCGATATACGTAACACCTTCTACTCCTGTTGCTCCAGTTGTATACATTCTATCCTTGTAGGTAGCTTTCGGTGGTACAATACAGTTTGTTGTCATTAGAATCGGACCATTAAAGCTTTCAAATTCACGTTTTTGTTCCCACCAAGCATTTCCGTAGTTACCTACAAAGTGATCATATTTTTTAAATGCTGGATAATAATTGGCGACGAGCATTTCACTATGTGTATACACATCCACACCCGTGCCCTCTGTTTGCTTTAATAATTGTTCAATATCTTTAAGGTCATGACCGCTTATTAAAATTCCAGGATTTTTACCAACACCGATGTTTACTTTTGTAACCTCCGGATGTCCATAAGTGGAAGTATTTGCGGTATCTAATAATTCCATTCCATGAACCCCATACTTTCCAACTTCCATAGAAAGTGCAATCAATTCATCCAATGTTAATGTATCATCTGTGATCTGCGACAATGTCTTTTGCATAAAAGCATACAGAGAGTCCTCTTTATAGCCTAAATGTGCGGCATGCTGAAGGTATGCAGCCAATCCTTTTAGACCATATGTAATTAGTTCTCTTAACGAGCGAATATCTTCATCTCTTGTGGCAAGAATACTTACCTCTTGTGAAGCGGCTTTGTTTTCAAACTCAAGAGTAGTCTCACCATACCAGGTCACAAAATCACTTGTATTAGCTAATTGTGAGCCAGCCTTTTCAATCGAGAACTTGATCTCTTCACGAATGTTTAGACCCTCTCTAACCTTATTATAAAAGTCATTCTTATCCCAGTTGGCATTTGTAATCGTCATAAAAAGACTATTTACAATAAACTCATCTACCTTACTATGCTTCAATCCTAGTTCTCTAGCTTCTGTATGAACAATCCCCAGACCCTTTACCACATAAACCAATAAATCTTGCATATTTGCTAAATCATCTTTTTTTCCACAAATACCGGCAATCGTACAACCTGTTCCATTTGCTGTTTCTTGACATTGATAACAAAACATACTCATTTAACTTCCCCCTACCTTCTAATCATTAGGTGACTTTACATAGTCATTCAATAATGATTTCACTTTAACAACGATCAGAAAAAGTAGGTGTGATATAACTCACTGATAAGACATATTTCACTTGATTGTCAAAATTGATGGAGAAAATCAAAGATTACTTGCTTTTTCTAAGACACGGCAATCGAACAAAGTTGTGATCTTCAAGATTAAAACACTATTAAACTTACAGCAGTTAGACATACGAAATAAAAAGAAAAAAACTAGGGAGTCATCCCCTAGTTTTCATCCTTACGCTATTTACCTATTTCTTTATGAGAGTTTTCCTTTATTAACGGTAGCTTTTCCGAACTATATATATACTTATAAAGTACCGCCGCTGCAACAGCACCCATGATTGGACCAATTACATACACAGGAAATTGAACCCAGTTGATATTGCCGCCGAGTAAACTATCGACAACATATGGTCCGAAGGTTCTTGCGGGATTAAATGATGCTCCCGTAGGACCGGCGGTCATCATGATGATCCCACCAACCGTTAAACCAATCACAAGCCCACCCCAATCCTTTGGGGCCCTGGAGTCTACTGCAACTCCCATAATGACGAACATAAGAATAAACGCTGCAATGGCTTCGATAAATATCCCCTGAATATACCCGGTAGATGGGGCAAGGACAGTTGCTCCTAAATTACCTATTAATACTCCATCCATGCCTAAAACGCTTACAATTCCAAACGCGCCAATGGTACCACCTACACATTGTGCAAGTAGATAGGGTCCTACCTCTTTCCATGGAAAATGACCTGTTGAAGCTAGTGCGATTGTGACAGCTGGGTTAATGTGACAACCCGTTAATCTTCCTATTGAATAGATCATTGCCATAACAATAATTGCGAAGGCAAAGCTTATCACTCCAATATCAGCCAATGTGGTAGACTCGTTGTTATTAGCCGTAATTATTCCATTAAAAGCGGCTGTGCCTGGACCAATTAGAACTAATAAAGCCGTACCGATACCTTCACCAAAACATCGTTTGAACAGGCTGGGTGTCTCCATCAGCAGCCAGCCTTATTTCACAAGTCCATGAGGGTCAATGACATATTTTCTTGAAGCCCCTTTATCAAACTCTGCATAGCCCCTTGGCGCTTCATCTAAGGATATGACCGTTGCATTAACCGCTTTTGCAATCTGTGCTTTTCCACTTAAGATCGCTTGCATTAAGTCACGGTGGTATTGCATGACTGGTGTTTGACCTGTAACAAATGTATGTGCTTTCGCCCACCCTAATCCTAAACGAACTCTCAATGTACCAATTTTTGCATCCTCATCCACTCCACCTGGATCTCCTGTTACATATAGACCTGGAATCCCCAGTCGTCCCCCAGCACGAGTGACCTGCATAATGGAATTTAAAACCGTTGCCGGTGCTTCTGTCGCATTGGCACCATGTGCAGATGCTTCAAAGCCTACGCAATCTACTGCACAGTCAACCTCAGGACTGCCTAGAATTTGATCAATTTGCTCTCCCAAATCAGGGTGATTACGTAGATTGACGGTTTCACAACCAAAGCTTCTTGCTTGGGCAAGCCTTTCTTCATTTAAGTCCCCTACAATAACGGCAGCAGCCCCTAATAGTTGTGCTGAATGGGCAGCTGCTAGCCCCACAGGACCTGCTCCCGCAATATAAACAGTCGCTCCTGGCTTAACACCTGCGCTCACTGCCCCATGATAACCGGTTGGAAAAATATCAGATAGCATTGTTAAATCTCTAATTTTTTCCATCGCTTGATCTTTATCTGGAAATTTCAATAATTGGAAATCAGCATACGGTACCATTACATATTCAGACTGACCTCCTACCCAGCCTCCCATATCTACATAACCATACGCTGAACCCGGACGGTCAGGATTTACATTTTCACAAATATGTGTGTTGCGCTCTTTACAGCTTCTGCATCGTCCACACGCAATATTAAACGGGACAGACACCAGATCCCCTTTTTTGATAAATTCCACATCACGACCAACTTCAATGACTTCTCCCGTTATTTCATGCCCAAGCACAAGTCCTTCGGGAGCAGTCGTTCTCCCTCTCACCATATGTTGGTCACTTCCACAAATATTTGTTGTTACTACCTTCAAGATCACACCGTGTTCACATTTACGTCCTACGTTTAAAGGATTGACTCCAGGTCCATCTCTTAAAACTAAATCTGGATAACCAATATCCATTACCTCTACTTTACCTGCACCCATGTAAGCTACTGCTCTATTTCCCCTCATGTGAAAATCCTCCCCTTTTGTTATGAAGTTTTATTTACAACCATATCATTGCAATTTTGATGCCAACTCTAAAAGGCGATTATGTAAGCGATTCCACACGACCCCTGGTAAAAGCGTGTTCAATAAATGAGCAAAGGGTGTCCTATTTTAAGACAAATGACTTTTAATCATTTCCTGAATATTGAAATAATAGTATAATATGGACAAAGACTGAATGGCCTTAATGTGAAAAGGAGGTAATATTTGTCATATGGTTACAGAAGTTCTTTTCGATAAGTATAATCTCATTAGTCAATCGTGGAAGCGTTGTCATGATTTTGGCCTCTCACCAACCGATCCTTTTGAGGACTCTATTTTGACTGGTAAGGCTTTGAGTGATCTGATTAAAGAAAATGAACAGTTAATCAACCATGCCTCTTCTGCTATTAACACACTCTTTCCCAACTACTATTCGGGTCTAGTGATCATCATTGTTGATCGAAATGGAACCATCATACATAGAGTGGGGCAATTGGATGGAACCAGCTCTGTTGATGTGCTATCCATAGGCTCTAATTGGTCAGAAGAAAACAAAGGAACCAATGCCATGGGGCTTGCCATCTACACGAAAGAACCCATTATCACTCATGCGGATCACCACTTCTATGTGAAAAATCATTTTCTAACATGTGCGGCAAGCCCTATATATTCACCAACGGGTGAGCTGATTGGTGCCGTTAATATCAGTGCAAGAAAGGAAATGTATCATCCATTTATTTTCTCCTTAACCAACATCATGGCGACTTTTATTCAAAATGGCTTGCTTTTAGACATAGCAAAAAATGAAAAGGTTTTGACCATGAAAGAACTAGAAGCGACTGCGAACTTGGCAAATGTTCCCCTTCTATCACTCGATGATGACAATAGAATCATCCGTGCCAATCAGTCAGCACGTAAATTACTAGGTGATGACTGTTATGGAAAAGAATTTCACAATACAAAGGGATATCCGACAAAAGTGGTGTCTGATCCAACACGTAAACAATATCGATCCATATTAGCTTTAAATCAAACAACAAATAAGAAATTGACTCCACAATCTCTATATACCATTAAGGATATTGTCGGGTCATGCCCAAAGATGAATGAAATCAGAAGGATCGTTAAAAAAGCGGCACTAACCGATTTCCCAATCATTGTATATGGAGAAAGTGGGACAGGAAAAGAGTTAGTTGCACAGTCTTTACATACATCTGGACCAAGAGGAGATCAGCCTTTTATTGCGGTTAATTGTAGCGCCATACCGGAAAACCTCATTGAAAGCGAATTGTTTGGTTACGAAAAGGGAGCCTTTACCGGTGCCAATCGTGATGGAGGGATTGGGAAATTTGAGGCAGCGAATGGTGGGACCCTCTTTCTTGATGAAATTGGTGACATGTCCCTAAAGGCACAAGCGGTTTTATTAAGAGTTTTACAGGAAAAATCAGTGACCCGTGTAGGTGGAACGAAACCCATCCCAATAAACACAAGAGTGATTGCAGCGACACATAAAAACCTTAGAAGAGAAATAGAAGCTGGACGTTTTCGAGAAGACTTGTATTATCGACTGAAAGGTGTGGTTCTGACACTACCTCCTCTCCGCGAGCGTTCAGACCTGATTGAATTGTCCAATCACTTAATGAAACATTTAGAATACCCAACTTTGCCTCTTTCAAAAGAGGCAAAAAAGAAGCTACTTTCGTATCAATGGCCAGGAAATGTGAGAGAGCTGAAAAGTGTTCTCATGCAGGCCTCGTTTCTCGCTGATGGAAATGAGATTCAAGCGGAGGACTTGGATTTTGAAATCGAATACGAGCAGGATAAACCATTTCTACAGGAAGAAAAGGATCCCCTTACCTCTCTGGTTCATTCAGAGAAAGAGGTGATTCGAAGAACGTTGGAATATGTAAGTTGGAATATTAGTAAGGCAGCTACGATCCTAAAAATTAGTCGAAATACACTTTATCTTAAAATTAAAAAATATCATCTTCAACAATAGAGATAAAAGACCATCAAACATTTTAAACGTTTGATGGTCTTTTGTATGCCGTAAATGTTGCGACTTTTTCTCCAAAATAAATATATCCCAGCCAATCTAGATCTTGCCTGCCGATTTATGAAACCACTTTTACATACTAATAGTTCTATATAAAATAATTATTTTTAGAAAATCAACCTATTTTATAAAATCTTGTGATGGTTGGATTTTCTAACTTGTTACATACTTTTTATACTCTAAGAAAACAATAAAAATACTAAATAATTTCGTGAATCGGAGGATGAACCTTGGAGACAAATAGCCCAATTCGATTAAGTGCTCCGGAAATTGCAAGCCTTTGGACACAATACATTTTTGATACAATGTCCATTTGTTTCTTTCGTTATGCACTCGAACATATCGAAGATTACGAAGTCAAATCGATCTACCAAACTTCTCTTGAAATATCAAAAAAGCATGTCGAAGAAATTACAGTATTTTTGTTAAAAGAAAATCACCCTATTCCACGTGGGTTTACAGAAAAAGAGGACGTAAACATTCACGCACCACGTCTTTTTCAAGACCCTTTCTACCTAAATTATATTTATATCATGACTTTGCAAGGAATGACTGGGTATGCTTTATCTGTTAGTAATTCTATTCGTTCTGATTTACGGAAGTATTTCAAAACCTGTATGTCCGAAACGATGGAGCTTTTTGATCAATCCATTGATTTAATGCTTTCAAAAGGACTTTTTACTCGACCTCCTATTATTACACCACCCGAATCGATCGATTTTGTAAAGCACCAAAGTTTTTTAACTGGATGGTTAGGAGATCGTCGTCCACTGAATGCTATCGAAATTGGAGATATTTCTTTCAATTTGTTGAAAATGCATTTACATGCTGCTTTAAAAGTCGGATTCATCCAAGTAGCTCAATCAAAAGAGGTTCGTCAACATTTCACGAGGGGACTTGACATTGCCAATAAACATATAAATATATTTGAATCGGTATTTAAGGAAGATAATTTAAATTCACCTATTTCCTGGCAATCAATGATCACGAACTCTACCTCTGTGACCTTCTCAGATAAATATATGATGTATCAAATTCAATTGTCTGCACAATTAAGCCTTTCATATTATGGTTCTGCTTTGAGTGTCAATGCAAGAAGAGATCTAGGTGCTAAATACTTACGACTCATTTTAGAACTTTTACACTTTGCTGATGACGGAGCGAACATAATGATAAAAAATGGATGGTTAGAGCAGCCTCCATTAGCAAGTGACCGAGAATCGCTTGCAAAGGAAAGGAATAATAAATAATATGGGTCACTCCTCTTGGTTGAATAAAGGCGAATCTAAATTTCAGATAATGAAGTTTAGATCCGCCTTTTATTGAATATTTCTTTCTTGAAAATATTCATAGCATAGGGAGAGAAAACCTTGTATGCGTCATTCATTTTTCAAAGAAAATGGAAATGATCTTAGTACGATTGGTAAGGAATTTGATACAATTCCTCTTCTATATCCATCCCTTCTGAACATTCCCTATTTCCCGCAAAGAGAATTTTCGCTAAAAATAGAAAAAACCAGGGCATAATCCCTAGTTTTCATGTTTATTAACCAATCTTTCCATCGATGTCAGATGTATCAACGTTATCTCCGAACCATTCTTGTAATTTCTCTTTTGCTTTACTCTTAATATCTTCATCAATATACATAGCCACTTGGAACAAGGCAACTCCTAGAGCGCCTAAATCATCTGTATACCCTACGCCTACCACTACATCTGGAATTAAATCAAGCGGAAGAATAAAGTATCCTAATGCTCCAATGATGATGGTCTTTGCTTTTACTGGTACTTCTGGTTTTTGAAGAGTAAAGTATAATAGTAACACTGCATACACAACGGAAGAACCTGCTTTTTTAGCAAACTTCTTTAATTTCCCCCAAAACTTTTCATCCGAGAAGTGTTTTCCGGAATCTTTGAATTCTTCTGTATTAGTCATCTCTCTTCCCCTTTGTACTTTATAATTTAGTATATTTTTTACTCGATCCAAAAGATTTACTTACTGGGCACCACCTGTCTATTTTTACCATTTTTTTCGGTGGCCTGCTCTAAATTTATTTCTAGCTCATTTGATAGAAGCAATGCGTAGATCACCACATCTGCTATTTCATCAGTAATAACGTACATTTTGTCGTCTCTGGCTTCTTACATAACCCCATTTAATAACGAAGGTCAGACTCCATTTAACCTAATAATTATAGTACATTTTGCAAATAAAATAAATTCAAGATAGAAAATCTAGTCTAAATCTAGTAAGATATCTTCATGTGACATTAGATAAGGGGTTAAAAAAATGAGCGTATTAAACGTACAAAATTTAAGTCATGGTTTCGGTGATCGTGCCATTTTTAATGATGTGTCTTTTCGACTATTAAAAGGCGAACATGTTGGATTAGTTGGGGCAAATGGTGAGGGTAAGTCTACTTTCATGAATATTGTTACTGGGAAGTTACAACCTGACGAAGGAAAAGTGGAGTGGTCACGAAAAGTTCGTGTTGGTTATCTAGATCAGCATGCTGTACTTCAAAAAGGTACTACGATGCGTGACGCTTTGAGTACTGCTTTTCAATATCTATTTGATGCTGAAGCAGAGATCAATGAACTTTATGCAAAAATGGGTGATGAAGGTGCCGATATCGATGCATTACTCGCAGAAGTTGGAGAGCTACAAGAAACGTTAGATAGTAATGATTTCTATCAAATTAATTCAAAAGTTGAGGAAGTGGCTCGTGGTCTAGGATTAGACGCTGTTGGACTCGATCGAGATGTAGATGATCTTAGCGGTGGGCAACGTACGAAAGTTTTGCTAGCTAAGCTTTTGCTAGAAAAACCTGAAATCCTATTACTAGACGAGCCTACCAACTATTTGGATGAACAGCATATTGAATGGTTGAAGCGCTATTTACAGGAATATGAGAATGCATTTATCTTGATTTCACATGATATTCCATTCTTGAACAATGTGGTGAACTTGATCTATCACATGGAAAACCAAGAGTTGAACCGCTATGTTGGTGACTATGATAACTTCTTAAAAATATATGAAATGAAGAAGCAACAGCTAGAATCTGCTTACAAGCGTCAACAACAAGAAATTGCTGATTTGAAAGATTTCGTTGCTCGTAACAAGGCAAGTGTTGCGACCCGTAATATGGCGATGTCTCGTCAAAAGAAGCTCGACAAAATGGAAGTTATTGAATTGGGGAAAGAGAAGCCGAAACCAGAGTTTATTTTCAAAGAAGCTCGTGCTTCTAGTCGTTGGATTTTCGAGGCTGAAGATCTGGTTATTGGTTACAATGAACCCCTTTCTCGCCCTCTGAATTTAAAAATGGAACGCGGACAAAAAATTGCATTCGTGGGTGCAAACGGTATTGGGAAGTCTACTCTTTTAAAAAGTATTCTTGGGTTGATTGATCCGCTGGAGGGTAAAGTGGAACGTGGTGAGTATCAATACATCGGGTACTTCGAGCAGGAAGTGAAACAGTCCAACTACAACACTTGTATTGAAGAGATTTGGAGCGAGTTCCCAAGTATGAATCAGGCTGAAGTCCGTGCTGCTCTTGCAAAATGTGGATTAACGACGAAACATATTGAAAGTAAAATCGAAGTCCTTTCTGGTGGAGAAAAAGCCAAGGTTCGATTGTGTAAAATTCTAAACACAGAAACGAATTTATTAATTCTAGACGAACCTACCAATCACTTGGATGTGGATGCAAAAGAAGAATTGAAGCGTGCTTTAAAGGCCTATCGCGGAAGTATCTTGATGGTATCCCACGAACCTGATTTCTATCGTGAAATTGCGACTGATATTTGGAATTGTGAGGATTGGACTACGAAAGTATTTTAAATAAAGATGAAGGGGTACCTCAGTAAAATTTTACTGGGTACCCCTTTTCTATTTATTTCAATATATTAAGATCTAAACGCCTCATAACGAACTTCTTTTAATTGGGCTCCTTTGCCTGAAAGGACAATGCTTGTTCCTTTATCTTTTTCATATGCCGTAAAAGTTACCACTTTTTCGCCCTTATTCACAAAGAGTTCAATTGAATGAAGATCCACGTAAAATTCTAGTGTGTTTTCATCATTGTTAAAGCAGTCATGTACGGTAATTGGTTCACTATCTCCATAATCAGAAGTAATCACAACAGAATTGGATGATGGATTCACACTCACACGTGTTGCTTTTTGATCTTCCTTGTTTAATTCAACAACAAACGATTCACTCTTAGATAACAGTGATAGGGATAAATATCCTGCTCTTCCGCTTTCAATGGTCAAGTCCTCATTTAATGTAACATGTTCATGAACAGCAACCGTTGTGAAATAATCGTCATGGCTAATATAAGCTTGTTGAATGAGTGTGTTGTTTTTGATGTGTAACTTTCTTGGTAAACTCATCATGCCGTTATAACCGTACTCTTTTGGTGGCGTTGCTTTTGACCAACGGTGCATCCATCCAATTAATAGTCTTTCTCCGTTTTGACCGTCCGTTGTTTGAGGTGCATAAAACGTTGAATAATCTAGCAAGCCCTTTGCCTCAGGTATGAATGCTCCGTTTTCAAAATCCATGTGTCCAATCACATATGATGTCTTTTTCTCTACTTCTCCGTCAAATTCAGGGTCGCATGGCATTTCAGAGAAAATTAGCACATCTTTTCCGTCTAAATGGAAGAGATCCGGACATTCTAGTAACGTATTTTCTTCAAATGACATTTGAAATATGGAAGAATGAAAGCTCCACTGAAGTAAATCGTTTGATTGGAACATGATGATTTCACCACGACGTTTCGCGTTTCTTACCGCTAAAACACAGTAGTATACCCCTTTATGCTCTAACACTTTAGGGTCTCTGAAATCACAAATGAGATACCCTTCTGGCAACTCTTTTTCACCAATCACGGGATTCAATGAAGACTTCTCGAAATGGATACCATCCTCTGACACTGCCACACACTGACGTTCAGCAATTTGTGATTCATCTTTATCAAACCCTAAGTTAGGATCAATATGACCTGTATAAATGAGATAGAGTTTCCCATCCTTTTCAATCGCACTTCCGGAAAAACACCCGTTTGCATCATACGCTTTGTCATTGGCCATCGCTACAGGGAGGTACTCCCAATTGACAAAATCATTGGTTGTTGCATGACCCCAATGCATGTCATTCCATACAATGTCGTACGGGTAATACTGATAAAAAAGCTGGTATTTCCCTTTGTAAAAGGAAAAGCCATTCGGGTCATTGAGCCATCCGATTTCCGGTGAAAAATGATAAAGGGGGCGATTATTTGTTTTATGTTTGTTTTCTTTAATAAAGTCGTTTGCTTTTTGTAGTCGATTCATAGGGCACCTCTTCTATTTAGGCTGTTTTCGCAAAGCTTGTTGTTAAAATCTAAAAGCCGATTTTAACGTGGAAATAGCTATTTTGCGCTTAAGAATGTAGTTTGCAGGCTCTTTTCTTATTAAATTCATGCTATTTTCTGCTGATATTTAGCACAATTATTAAAATTAGGTTCCAAAAAGCAACAAAGTTTAAGAAAATAGCCTTTATTTAATTCCACTTTGCATGGAACCTTCCACAATGTATTTTTGGAAAATGATATAAAGAATAACAATAGGAATCGTTACGATGGTTAGTGCTGCCATCATATGACTTGTGAAAATGTTATACGTGTCTGCAAAAACTGCATTAAGCGCAACTTGAATCGGCATCAAATCTGCGTTTGATAACGCCATTACCGGCCATAAAAAATCATTCCATGATGCTAAGAACGTTAAAATTCCAACGGTAATATACATATTTAAGCTTGATGGCATGACGATTCGGAAGAAACATCCTACTTCACTTAGTCCATCGATTTTTCCTGATTCAATTAATTCACCAGGAAAGGATAAGAAATGTTGTCTGAATAAGAATATGTTCATCACATTGATGATAAATGGCAGCAAATAACCTGGAATTGTGTTGATTAATCCCATCTCATTTACCACTAAAAACAATGGAAGAATGGTCGCTTCAATTGGCACAATCATAAGTGCGATAATAAAAATTAAAATCCAATCCTTCAATGGAAATTTAAATCTTGCAAGAGCATACCCTGCCAATGAATTGATGGTTAATCCTACAACCACTGTAACGGATGCATAAATCAAACTATTTCCAACGTTCTTAAAGATGTTATAAAAACCTAATAACTCCACATAAGAGTCAAACGAAAGATCAGAAAATCTTGGAACAAAGGCAAAGATTGTACCCATATCCTTGTAAATCACTTCATCGATTTTAAATGAAGAAAGAATCATCCAAATGAGAGGAAGTAAAAATTGTAAGGCCACAATAGAGGCGAAGAGATAAAATAAGGTTTTCTTTACAATTTTCATGCTACTTTCTCCTCTCTAAATAGCTTTTTAATAATGATTGAAATTACGACTAAGAAAATCGTGAATACTAACGTAATCGCACTGGCATATCCAATGTTTCGATGACGGAATCCATACTCATAAATATATTGCAAAATGGTAATCGTGGAGTAATCTGGACCTCCACCTGTCATAACCATCGGTTGAACGATGAGTTTAAAAGCCTGAATCGTAGTGGTAATCACTAAAAACATCAGAATGGGTTTTAATGAAGGAATGGTAATAAATAAAAACTTTTGAAACGCATTGGCTCCATCAATATCCGCTGCCTCATAAAGGCTTCCATCAATATTTTTAAGTCCCGCTAAAAAGATCATCATTTGATACCCACACCCTGACCATGCAGAGATCCCAATGATCGTATACATTGCTTGAGACGCACTGGAGAGGAAAGGCTGCTTGGAAATCCCAACATTCGCAAGGAGTTCATTAATTAAACCAGATGTAGGGTTTAACATGACCGTCCAAAGGATTGAGATCACAACAAGAGATAAAACAGCTGGAGAAAAATAAGCAGTACGGAAGAATCCTACACCTCTGATTTTTTTGTTAACAATGAGAGCAAGTCCAAGTGCCATTGACAGTTGCAGAGGAACAACAAACACCACAAACTTTAACGTGTTTTTAAAACTTTGGATCAACACTTCATCTGTCAGCATTCGCTTAAAGTTTTCAAGTCCAATATATTCCTTGTCGTTTGGTTTTAATAAATAGTAATCTGTAAACCCGTACGTAAACGCTAGAATAATAGGTAATACAATAAAGAGAATCGCCAGTATTAAAGCAGGTGTTAAAAATCCGTAAGCGGACACGATATCTCTTGTTTTGTAATGTTCACTTTGTTTGAGGTGTTCAGTTGTATTTCTCACTTTTACAATACGTTTGATCAATTTCTTCATGGTCCACACCCCTTTTTAAAAAGAGTAAGAGGTGAGGTCATTCCCTCACCTCTTACTTTTAACAACCGATTATTTTTTGTACTTGGCAAATTCTAATTCAATTTTCTTCGATGCATCGTCTACATATTTCTTGATTGTTGCTTCATCTGTCGCTTTGTTTTGAGCGATTTTTAGAATAACGTCTTTTGCAAAGGTTTCAGAAAGATAAGGATATCCAGGTGATACCGGACGAGATTTGTTTGTGTTTTCAACTTGATACTTTAATACGGTCCATGCATCGTTGTGATATGGGTTGTCCGTATTGGTATCAATCGCGTCAACAGAATTAATTCTGGTTGGAATAGAACCGTTTTTAGCGAAGTATTCTTTTGATGCTTCGTCGTTTGTTAACCATTCCATGACTTCAACGATTTGCTTAACGCGTTCTTCGTCTTCTTCTTGTCCGTTTCGAACAAATGCCCAAGAACCAGATGGTGTGTATAACCCGTCGAAGTCTTCACTCATTTTCGGATAACGAACGGTCTTGAATTTTAAGTCAGGATAATTATTGATTAGTTCATTTACATACCAGAATCCACTAACAGATAGTGCTGATTTTCCTGTATGGAATGTTTTTTCAGATTCTGTCGCACTAGCAAGTGCTGGCTCAGCAAATAATTGCGCATATTTTGTTAATGCTTCTACACTTTTCTTACTGTTTAAGACGCCATCAACAGTGACACCATCTTCAGCAACGATGTTTGCATCATTTCCCCAAAGAAGTGGTGTGAAGTAGTATGTTCCTAATTCATAGGCACCTGCAGTAATGTCTGTTAATAATAGACTTACAGCCGCTTCATAATTTGCAAACACTGGATCATTCGACGATTTTGCAAACTCGTCCACTTTTCTTGATAACTCAATAAATTGATCCCATGTCCAGTCTTGATCCAGTGATGGAACTAATGCTTTTATATCTTCAGGTAGTGCATTGATCATGTCTTCGTTATACATGATGGCTACGCCTGAATCAGAATAACCCATTCCGTAGAATTTCCCGTCCACTGTTCCTTGGTCGATGATTGCTTGCGTGAATCCATCTTTGAATCCTTCGCTCATGTATCCATCTAGTTCTCCAAGTAATCCTGAATCAACATAAGCCCCAATATCAGGTCCGTCTAATGTAAAAATATCAGGCATGTCGTTTGCTGTAATTGCTGCATTCAGCTTATCAATGTAGCCTGAACCAGCTCCTGCACGTGTGATGTTTTGTATTTCAACTTTAGGTCCGTCTGGATGAGCCTCATTGTAGCTCTTTACTCGGTCAGCAAACATCTTTCCTTCTGGATGATCTGCCGCGGCTTGTGTCCAAACGACAATTTTGTCACTGCCGCTAGTTTTGTCTGAACTACAAGCTACTAACGAAAAGACTAAAGACAGTATTGAAACAAACAATATTAACTTCTTCATACCTCTCCCCCTATTTCTCTCAATATATTTTCAAGCGCTTTCATTATTGAAGTACGAGTTAGCTTGGCGCTTTCATAAGTTAATGATAAGGTATATAAAGCGCTTTCAAAATGCGACATTTCTCTAAAAAATGTTTAAATTCTTATTATTGAAAAAAATACTAAAAGATTCTGTTTTTTCGAGTACTTTCTTTTTAAAATACACAAGAATTAACGTATGAATTGCCATAGCTTTTCTTTCTTTATTTACGTTTCTACGAAATCGAGGGTCAAAACAAACTTATCTGTTGAGGGTTAGGTTAAGCACATCCGAGATGATATATAGACGGAGAGATTCCGCCTATTGGCTCGAAAACATAGAAAATAGGAGATTAAGCTTTGCATAAGCGGAAAACCTTCCCCTATTTCCCCCTGAACAAGGCTCTATTCTGCATCTAGCCGGAAATTCTCCGCTTATTATACTTTTGCTAGTTTCTCGATTACGGAGTTTTATCAAAACGGAACACTTTAACCTAGTTGGGAGAGGCTTCCTTATTTTTCACTAGTTTACGATATTCGCTTGGTGTATTTTTCATTTTCCTTTTAAATACTTGGCTGAAGTAGCGCTGATCGGCATAGCCTACTTTTTCGGCAATTTCATATGTCTTAAGATCTGTATTTTGCAGGAAAAGGCATGCATATTCTATTCTGACATTTGTTAAATAATCGAGAAATGTAAGACCGGTTTTTTGTTTAAAAAGCAAACAGAAATAGCTAACACTTAACCCTACTTGTTCGGCTGTCTGCTCCATGCCTATATCGGTTTGAAAGTTTTTTCGGATATAATCGAGTGCCTCTTCCATCATATCTGCAGCGGATTGGCTGGGCTTATATTCTTTCTTTAAACGTTCTTCTGTCAGAACATTACCACTTATATAGTTTTCATATTTAAGTAATTCCTTGGCAGCATCAACGGAATGCTTTATTTCAAATAACTGCTCAACGACTTTACCAACAGAGATGATGCAAGGGTCAGCCCCTGCAGAAAGAAGTTGCTGTGAAAATGCATCGGTAATATCAGCTGCTTGATTAATAAAGTCCTTTGCCATTTCAACGACTACTATCACTTCTCTATCTGACAGCTTGTAAACAAATAAATCCGCATTCCACTTAGAAACAAAGTCTTCAATTTTTGTAATAATTAATTCGATTTCTTCCTTAACGTTTTTTATTATTACTGAGAAATAAAGAGCTTGCTTGTTGTTGATTTGTGCGTCCACTTTCCCGGATGTAATCAGCTCATAAATCGCATATTTCTCTTGCTCATACACTGTTACTTTTTGAGCTTTTATCTTGTTAAGTGCTCTTTTAACACAATCTTCCAATTCATCATAATCAATGGGCTTTAAAATATAGTCGAACGCGTTATTTTTAATGGCTGCTTTTGCATATTCAAAATCATCATAGCCGCTTATTAAAATCACCAGTGGCTTATGATCGATCTGATTTAATGTTTTTAACAGTTCAATTCCGCTCATTTCGGGCATTGAAATATCCGTTAATAGAAGATCTGCTTGTTGATTTTTGATGATCTTCATAACTTCTTGTCCATTTTCAGCTGTCCCAATGATTTCACAGTCTAATCCCTGCCAATCAATGATTTGTGTAAGATTATTTAAAATTAACTTTTCGTCATCCGCAATTACTACTTTATATCGCATCTAATCACCTCTAATCGGAAATGAAATTTTAATTACCGTCCCTTTATTTTTCATCGAACAAATGATGAGACCATATTTCTCTCCGTAAAAAAGTCTCATCCGCTCATCAACATTGCGTACACCGTGACCATTATTTGCCTGACTATGCAGATTTTCTAGTCTCCAATTATTTAGTTGCATCAGTACACGTTCATCAATACCCTTACCATTGTCTTCAATCCAAAATTCGCCTTGGCCGTTTGATATCGTACCCCTAATCTTTATCAGCCCTTCTTCATCATCTCTTTTTGAAAACTCATGGATTAAAATATTTTCTACAAGCGGCTGTAGAATTAATTTAAGGACCGGATAATGATTCAGCTCTTCCACTACATCTACTTCAAAAGAAAATCGATTATTAAATCTTATTTTCTGAATTTCCAGATAACTAATTACATGACGGATCTCATCTTTTACTTTCACCTCATAACCTCCATTAATGCTAATGCGCAACAGCTTACCAAGGTTAATCGTCATTCTACTAATTTCCCTTTGCCCGTTTAAAGCGGCGAGTGCATTAATGGATTCAAGTGTATTGTATAAAAAATGAGGATTGATTTGCTGCTGTAGCACTTTAAACTGAGCCTCACGCTTGCGTTCCTGTTCTGTCTCAATATCTCTCATTAATTGTTGAAGTCTTCCAGTCATGTTATTAAAGCCCTGCGAAATATTTTGTAATTCTTGAAATTTAAATCTTCCCATTCGTTTGCTCAGCGTGCCTCTTTCAACTTGCTTCATGCCATTTAATAGTTCATGAATAAAGCGAGAAATTCTTTTTAAATACAAAAAATTAAATAAACCGGCGGTTAACACCGTAAACCCTACAACGATTAACATGGTGTTTCGAATATTGACAATATCACTCGCAATCGTTTTCAATGGCTTTATTGATACTAGAATGAGCTGTGTGTTACCTCCGGTTTCAAAACTAGACGGCATATAGGTAATTAAACTTTTTTCACCGTCCCATTCATCCGTAAGGTAACCACTTTTATTTGTTGGAAATTCAGCAAAACTTTCAATGTCCAGAGTTTTACCAATGAAATTTCGATTTAATGAATAAAGCACGGTCCCCTCTTTATTTACAATCAATTCATGGCTGGGACCTCCATAAATATCTTTGAAAATAGGATCAAATAAATCTAGTTTTACATGTAGTATTAAATACCCTAAATTATCAAGCGTGTTTATATCCTTTACGACTCTAGATTGAGTTAGAATATAGTCCTGGCTAAAAACAAGATTTTGATTTTCATATGGTGTTAACCAAACCGGACGACCTTTCTCCTGTAAAAGCTTATCCAAAAACAAATTTGAGCGAAGATCATCTAAGCTCGTAACCATATCATCGGTAAAAGTAATCACATCCCCATCATGCCTATAAAGAACAAGATTATCAATCTGTGAATTTCCATACATCTTTCCAGCGATTTCCTGCTGATCGCTGTAAAATTCATAGATCGAGGATGTATTTTGTGTATTTAAATAGTCCTGAATGGCACTTGATGAAACAATATAGTCAGAAAAGGAATTCACTTCAGTAACAGCAGCTAATAAATTTCGATCAACCGCCTTTAAAGTTTGAATCATTTGCTCACTAATATTTTTTTGTAAGGTGGTGGATGAAATTTTGTATGAAACAATCCCTAGTATAATGATAGGAATTAATACAAAACAGATAAAAGCTATAATTAACTTATGCTGAAATTTTAACATATCGGCACCTAATTCTTTTAATTAGAATAACGGTTAAACATCTCTTGTAGATTCTTAAGATAAACATCCATATTGTGATCATAGTAAAACTGTGCTGTATATTTTCGAAAATCAGATTCTGCAGCTGTTCCACCTGCCCAGTAATGATTTGGCCAATTTACTATTTGCCCATTTGCAATTTTTTCTCTTATTAAATGACTTTCTTGATGGGTGTTTGTGACTCCTATAACCGCACTGATCGAACCTTCAAAATCGGATATCCTTTGAGCGTTTTCCTTTTTTATTAAAAACGCTAAAAACGATTTCGCTACTTTAGGATGTTGCGTATCAGCTGAAATGGCAAATCCAATATCCACTCCTCCCAACACATGATGATCCTTTTGATTCGATGCAGGAAACGGAAAAATCCCATAATTTAAATAAGGATTTGACTTTTCGATCATCTTTAACGCCCAAGTTCCCATAATGTACATGGATCCTTCACCATGCGCAAATTTATTATTTACCTCATAATAGCTGTCTTCAAAAGAATTGGGCTGCACATATGAAAGCACAGTTAGGGTTTTTTCTGATATTTCCCTCCACCTTGGATCAGATACAATGGAAAACTCATTCTTTTCCCAATAGCTCGTCTCGAATTCATTGGCTACTAGATTTAGATTAAAAATACTCGCCTGGTTTGTATCTTTGTTTGGCATGAGTAAAGGTGTTTTTCCATTAGACTTTAAATCTTCCAAAACTTGCACAAACGAATTCCAACTGTTAGGAACCGATAAATGTAATTCTTCGAAATGATCCTTATTATATAGAACTCCTACAGCATTTTGCGTTAAGGCAGCACCGTACATCTTTCCGTTTATAAGATAACGATTTTGGATAGTGGGTTGGATATTTTTAATGAAGGGTTCATTTGATAAATCAAGCAAATATCCTTTTTCAGCTCTTACTTTATAATCTTGTTCGATCGGATAGGTAATAAATAGATCTGGAATATCACCTCTCGCAATTCTTGCCTTTAACACGGTCATCGGCTCAGGTACAATGACCTGCTTTATCGTAACGTTAGGATGCTGTTTTTCAAACTCTTGAATAAGTTCATTAAAGATCACTTCTGTCTCAGGTTTCGGTGAAAAAAATTCAAGTTCAATCTTATCTTTTTTTTGGAGAGATTGATCTATTTCATTTCCTGTACAACCGGCTAACAAGAGTATGATAAGAATAGAAAGTAATCGCTTCATATACCCTCCTAAATAATATCTAACTAATACTTTGTTAATCTTTATATATACTATAAATCTCACTATTTTGCTTAGCAATCTTTTATTTTCATTCAATTCATTCTATCCAATTTGACCATCTAAAAATACTATAGAAAAATCTTAATTACTTTCTTCGTATTTACGACAAATGAAAAGAAAATGAATTTTAATGGAATGAACGTCGGGGGTGATGGGGTTGCAATGGGGTTGATCCTTAGAAAAGATCTGGTTGGTCAATATACGAGGTTAATAGCAGAAATAATGCAGTATGCTAACGATGGTACAAAAATAATGAAACTGCCCCCCTTATTGATAGATTTATATCTGACAATAAGGGGGGCGGTTATTATCTTGAAGACTTCCACTTTCGAAAAAAAGCCTGCCATTGTATCTTTTCTGATTCCTTTTTAGCTAACATTAGCTCGCCACCAGGAAAAGGTTCAATCAATTTGTCTATTTTCTATTTCCAACTAGTTTTTGGATTGATACTGTATTTTTGGTCCATTAATAGCTTCTCTCTGCAGGTATTGAAAGAGGTCTTTTTTTACTAGTGGGTATGAAACATAAAATCCTTGGATTTCATCCGAGCCTTTGTCAATAATATATTGAAGTTCTTCTTCTGTCTCAATTCCTTCACAAACAACTTTCATACCCAGATCATGTATTAAATTAATCATTGCTGAGGTAATGGCTGCGTTTTCTTTTGCTTTGGGCACGCCAGTCACGAAAGAACGATCAATTTTAATAACATCCATATTCAATTTTTTTAGATAAGTAATCGATGAATTTCCTGTTCCAAAATCGTCAATGGACAATTGAACACCCAAGCTTTTCAAATTCTTTAGTATATCAAGTATTCTTTGTTCATCACTAATCAAAATACTTTCTGTTAATTCTAGTTCCAATGCTTGTGGAGGAAGTTTGTAACGTTGTAACATTGTCTTAATGGATTGGTCTATAGTCGATTGATACAATTGTTTTACTGAGACGTTAACGGAGACTCGAATATCTGTATTCCCAATTAAATGGAGGTGCTTAAGGGTCTGCAAAGATTCATTTAGTACCCATTCACCAATGAGAACAATGTCTCCGGTTTCTTCAGCCAAAGGAATAAATTCGTCTGGGCAAATCAAACCCAAACTAGGATGTCTCCACCTTAGCAATGGTTCAAAGGTTGATGTTATTCCTGTTTTTACATCTATTCTCGGTTGGTACACAAGAAAAAAATCTCCATTTGATAAAGATGATTCTATGCTATTTTGAATAAGAAATTTTCGCTCTTCTTGCTCTTGAATGGAATTTTCAAAAACTTTGTAATTGTTCTTTTTCCCTGTTTTAACAAGGTACATAGCCTTATCGGCTTTATGAAGTAATTCGTTAATATCTTCTCCGTGAGCAGGATAAACACTAATTCCCATACTTGCTGTCGTACGAAATAATTTTTCTTCGAGATAAAAACCGGGTTTAAATGCTTCTAAAATTCTTTGAGCTATATCAATGGCAATATCAAACTCGCTGATATTCGGGATAATCAGGACAAATTCGTCTCCCCCAACACGGGCCAGTGTATCTTCCTTTCTTATACAGCTTAATATTCTTTTTCCCGCTTCGATGATCATCGCATCACCAAATTCATGACCTAAATTGTCATTAATGATTTTTAGTCGATCTAAGTCAATATACAAGATCGCCATCATAAACCCATGGTTTTTAGCTTCTTTCATATGACTATGCATAAGTTCTAATAATTTTCTACGGTTTGGTAATCCTGTTAAATGGTCCTTATAGGCCAGTTGCTCAATGGTTTTTAAATGTTCTTTTTGTTTAGTAACATCTTTTGCGATGCAAAATACTCCAGTGACGATTGATTTGACGGTGATAGGCATGACCGTGACATCCAGGTCAACCCTACGACCTTCTTTATGAAATGCTTGAATCTGTATTCGTTGTGGTTTACCTGACAGAACTTGTACAAATAATTGTTCTGCCTCATTTCTAAATTCAGGCGCAATTAAATCAAGAGGGTATTGTTGACTCATTTCTTCCCTTGAATACCCAAATGTTCGAATGGCCATTTCGTTAACAGTGATGATATTTCCTTCAAGATCTAGTGAGAACACACTATCTAAGTTGTGATCAAACAAAGATTTATAGCGATTTTCGGTTAGTACTAGTTTATTTTCTTCTACAAGACGATCTGTAATATCTTGCATCGTTCCAATGGTTTGAATGGGTCGTCCATTATCATCGAGAAGGCATTGAGAGATTGAATGTAATGTTCTTATACTTCCATCATCTAATATAATACGGTAGATATTCGTAACGTTTTCCCCTGTCAATTCCTTTTCTCTACTATTGATTAAAATACACCGATCCTCATCATGAACTTTGGACAATAAATATTCAAACGTAGGTTTGATGTTTGGAGACAACCCGAAGAGTTTGTACGTCTGGGGACTCCAAGTTAACTTATTGTTCACATTGTCAAATTCCCAGTAGAGAATGCCTGCAATCTTTTGGGCTTGTGATAACACTTTTTCACTTTTCTCCAATTCATTCTGGATTTGACGCTTTTCTGTCACGTTTACCGCACTTCCGACAATTACATTTTGCCCATTAAAGGATTGTAAAGAAGGATAAAGGTCTACGTAAAGCTCCATACCATCCTTTCTTTTGGCTTTCACTTGATATTTACTACTTACCTTCTTTCCATCAAGTCTATCTTTTACATTTGTAGATATCATTTCGTGGTATTCCTCAGTCAATAAATCATACCTGGTTATTGGTTTTTCATAGATTTCTTTTCGTGTATAACCGAATAATTCAGCAAAAGCAGGACTCACGTAAAGAAAAGCATTATCTTTATAGATAAAAGCAGCTATGGTCGAATTTTCTAGTGTTAGTTTGTACTTTTCAATTTCCATCTGGTAAGTAAAATTCTTTAACTGTTGTTTCTTTACAGACTCTAAAAAGATATAAAACGGAATTGTAAAGATAACCATCAAAAAAAGTTTAACTGACCAAGAAGGAATATTAAGAACCTCGTATAGGTAATGAATGATTAAGTGGTCGAAAAAAGTAGTTAGTAACAAAATAAGAACGTATATAAATAAGACTGGGTATGGATATTTAGCGAACCAACGCATGAAAACACCTTCTAAATTAATTTCATTTACTAAAATCTCTTTTGATTGTTATCGTAGGTGTATTTTACTAATAACTAAATAAAATTATATTTTATCTTATGTTGGTGAAAAAATACACAACCATTTTTCTTCCTTATTAAAGTTTAATATCCTTGGGTTTAAGGGATCATTTTTTCCATACATTATTTAGTAGATACATCTGACATTGATGGAAAGATTGGATAATAAATATGAAAACTAGGGATAATGACCTGGTTTTTTCTATTTTTTAGCGACTATTCTTTTTGCAGGAAATAGAGATGGTCAGAAGAGAAATGATACAGAAAATGAATTGGAGCGAATTCCTTAAAATTATAAGTAACTAAATTTCATCATGGTGGAACCTTCGAGAAATTTTTTTGAAGCTGCATATCAATCCACAAAGTCTAATAGAGTTTAAAACTTCATGAAAATAGAATCACTTTTACAAGTATTTGCTTGTAAAACACAAAAAACTCACAAGCATTGAATGAACAACATTTGTGAGTTCCGTCTTCTAAATTAACTAAAATTTCACGAATATTCCCGCCTGGCAGGATTAAGTATATCCCTGTTATATCTATCCTAATCACTAAATATTCCTATTTATAGATTACAGATAATAGTTACACTTTACTGCGCCATCCCTTTTCAAATGACACCTTTTTGATAAAGTTGTATTATTTGTGCGTCGGTAAGCCCTATTTCTTTTAAGATCTGTTCATTATTCTCTCCTAGTTTTGGACCTAACCACTTCACCTGGCCTGGTGTTTTTGTTAGCTTGGGAACAATTCCTGGAACTTTTATTGTACCTAAATCTGGATGCCTAGCATCTAATATCATCTCTCTCTCTATATATTGAGGATCTGTCATCATTTCCTCCACACTATAAATTGGGCCTGCTGGAATTCCATTCTTATTTAATATGTCTACACACTCTTGTAAAGGTAGAGTAGAAGACCAACCTTGGATCATGGAATCAATTAAATCAGCATAAAGTACACGCTTGTCATTTGTAATAAACCTTTCATCGCCAACCAAATCTTCTTTATCTATCACTCTAAGTAATCTTTGAAAAACATTATCCCCATTGGCGGCGATAACTACATATGAATCAGCATCCTTTGTTTTATAAATATTTGATGGAACAATTCCTGGAAGGGTTGAGCCTGTTCGATCCCTTTTAACTCCTGCAAAGTCATAGTCTGGAATCATACTTTCCATCAAACTAAAAATAGATTCGTATAAAGCAACATCAATTTCTTGAGCTTCTCCCTTATTGACATCACGGTGATAAAGAGCCATTAATATTCCAATGACAGAGTATAATGATGCCACCGAATCTCCTATGCTTATCCCAACCCGTGTAGGAGGTAATTCAGGGTATCCTGTTAAATATCGTAGTCCTCCCATAGCCTCTCCTATTGCTCCATAACCTGCTCTATCTTTATATGGACCTGTTTGGCCATATCCTGAAATGTGACATGTAATTAATTGCGGATTAATTTCCTCTAGTATCTGTTGATCTAATCCCCACTTCGCCAGAGTTCCTGGCCGGAAATTTTCCACTAAAATATCACATTCCATTAGTATTTTTTTTATCACCTCATGTCCATCTTCAGTTCGACAATCAATTGCTAGAGACTTTTTGTTTCGAGATTGGATATACCACCATAATGAAGTATCATTATGCATAACCCGCCATTTTCTGATTTGGTCTCCTTGCTTAGGTAATTCAATTTTAATGACATCCGCGCCAAACTCTGCTAAAATTCTTGTACAGAATGGACCAGCAATCAATGAGCCCATCTCAAGTACTTTAACTCCTTCTAAAGGAAGCTTTTGATTTGCCATACAATCCCCCTTTACAGACATTTTGATTTATTCACTTTCCAAATCTGACTATTCAATTGTTTATGAATAAAACCCTCTAGTGTATGAGATGTATTCAGTAGCTTCCTTTTATCAATACCTGTATTGATTTTCATCTCCTCAAGTAAATCTACTACATCCTCTGTTGATATATTTCCAGTTGCTCCAGGTGCATATGGACATCCACCTAATCCTCCTATACTACTATCGAAGGAAAATACACCAGCTTGAATTCCAGCCAAAACATTGGCTAATCCTCGACCATAGGTATCATGAAAGTGTAGCTCAAACTCTAGTTGTTTGAATTCATTCGTTAATTTTGTCATCCATTGATACACTTGAGACGGGTTTGCAACACCAATCGTATCGCATAACCCGACCCTTTTGAATCCAATCTTAGCTAGACTCTCAACAATTCCTGCTATACGACCGAATTCGGTCTGACCCTCAAATGGGCATCCAAAAACGGTTGAGACTGAAGCTCTATATAATCTATTATCTTTTTGGCAATGCTCTACCAATGAGGAAAGTTCTTTTATAGAATCCTTCGTGCTACGGTTCAAATTCTTTTTACTATGTGAATCAGTTGCTGAAAGGACAAATGTAATCCCATGTATCCCGATTTTTATTGCCCTTTCATATCCTTTTTCATTTGGCACGAGTGCGAAAAATGTTGCAGATTGTTCCCGAATCCCATCGATAACCTCTTCTGCATCCGCAAGATTAGGAATTGCACGCGGATGTACGAAGGATGTAGCTTCAATTTCTTTAAATCCACACTCTACTAACTGCTTAATAAGCTCGATTTTATTTTTCGTTTCAAGAAAAGTAGCTTCATTTTGTAAACCATCCCTTGGTCCAATTTCAATAATCTTTATATTTTCAGGTAGTTTCATCTTTTATTTCCCGCTCCCCCCCTAAATTTGTACCAATTCACTGAATGGATACAATGTTTACTTAGACAAGCGACTATCAATTATTAAAGGATCCTTTCTCGCCACTTCCGTTTTGTATGCTGCTTTTATTACAGCTTCTCTCACTCTTTCCACAACCTTTTTATTAAACACACTTGGGATAATATAGGATTCATTTAGTTCATCATCTGTTACAACACTTGCAATCGCCTGTGCTGCAGCGATTTTCATTTCTTCATTAATGATGCGTGCACGGCAGTCAAGTGCTCCTCTAAAAATTCCAGGGAAACAAAGCACATTATTAATTTGATTAGGATAATCAGAACGTCCTGTTGCCATCACTCTTACATACGGCTCTGCTAATTCTGGATCAATTTCTGGATCTGGATTAGCCATCGCAAACACAATTGGGTCACGCGCCATTTTCTTTAAATGCTCAACAGTCAATAGCCCTGGTGCAGAAACACCGATAAATACATCAGCCCCTTCAATAACATCGGATAGGCTTCCTGTTTCATTGTCAGGGTTTGTAAGCTTCGCAAATTCTGTCCAGCTCGGGTTACGATATTTTTCTCTCCGATGGATCGCTCCATTGATATCGACACCAATGATATTTTTCACTCCTGCGCCTAGCAGGATTTTGGCACATGCTGTTCCTGCCGCACCAATCCCAGTCAAAACTACCTTAATCTCACTTAGCTTTTTCTCTGTAAGCTTCAAGGCATTAATAAGTCCTGCTAGAATCACGACAGCGGTTCCATGCTGGTCATCATGAAAAACAGGAATATCAAGCTCTTCCTTTAGTCTTTTTTCAATCTCAAAGCATCTAGGTGAAGAGATGTCTTCTAAATTAATGCCACCAAACGCTGGTGCAATTGATTTTACAATTTGAATAATTTCTTCGGTATCCTTTGTATCTAGGCAAATCGGAAAGGCATCAACCTCACCCATTTGCTTAAATAGCATTGCTTTTCCTTCCATTACTGGCATTGCAGCTAAGGGACCAATATCTCCTAGTCCAAGGACAGCTGTTCCATCTGAAACGACTGCAACTGTATTTCTTTTAATGGTAAGCGAAAAAGCCTTACTTGGTTCTTCTGAAATAGCTGTACAAACCTTCGCAACACCAGGTGTATATACTCGTGATAGGTCATCACGGTTCTTAATAGGGTTCTTTGATTGCACTTCAATTTTCCCACCAATATGAAGAAGGAAGGTTCGGTCTGATACAGAAACAACATGAACACCCTCTAAATCTTTCATTTTTTCTGTCATTAGATGTGAATGCTTTTGGTCATTTACATTAATTGTAATGTCTCGAATTGTATGCGTTTTACTTGAAGAGATAACATCAATCCCAACTATATCGCCACCCATCTCACCTATTTCCTTCGCAATATCACTAAATGTAATTAGCATTTTATCAATCTGGATCCTAATTACAATATTCATATTAGAATTATTTACTGTTGACATAAATTTCTCCCTTACTCTGAAAAAGCTTTACTACACCACATAAATTTGTAGGTTTTTCCGTTTTTTATTCATTGTGCACATAAATTGGCTAAAGGACAGAAGGCTAATAATGATCATGCATAAAAGATACATGAAGGTATGGAAACCAGCCTAAATCATAAGGTGATCATCTTCTTGTCATTAACCCTCAAAACTAGGAATGAGCATACTATTAATATCACGGTACAAATCCATAGGGTAGATAAGTAACTATTGGATTGGCTAAATAAATACCCGGGAATTAATGCTCCAACAGCTGCCCCTAATTGATGAAATAACCCAATAACCCCAACTGAAGCACCCATATTATTTACGCCAAAAATGTTCGTACAAAGCATTGTAAATGGTGTAATAGTAGAAATATCTGTTAAACCATAAAGCAAGGCAAATATTAATAACCAAATTGGTTCATTTAATATAATTAAAACCAAAAGTGCGGTTATTCGAATGCCAAATAAGATGATTAGCAATCGTTTATTACTAAATATATCGGTCACATATCCGATGGCAATTGTCCCGAGAATATTAAATAATCCATATAGGAGCATTGCATTGGCAATAAATGAGCGTGAATACTCTCTACTCTCTCCAAAAGGTACTAGATGAGAGTGAATCAATCCTATATCTGTAAATCCGCAAATAAAATTGGCGAGAATAAGCATCCATGTGACGGGATAGCGAAAAATAGCGAAAACAGCTGGCTTTAGACTTTTATCTATTTTTTCATCTACCGTCCCTTTACTCAGAAACTTCCCTTCCAAATTTGGCTGGTCTTTAAAAAACAATAAATATAGTGGGAGTAGGACACATGCATATATACCTCCGTATAATACAAATAAAAGCTTCCAGCCAATTTTATCGATAAGAACGATATTTAACGGGGTATAAATCATTGGACCAGCAGCCATACCGACTACTACTATACTAATCATTAACCCCTTCTTCTCCTTAAACCATTTGACAATAGCCACTGAGACAGTAATGTATGAAGCAAGCCCAAATCCTATCGAACCTATGAATCCGTATAAAATGATCATATGCCACAGTTCCGTTACATAGTAGGAACCCAATAAACAAATACTCAAAAATACCATGCTATAGGATAAAACCTTTCTAGGACCAATCCTATCTACTAATCTTCCTGCAAGCATCATGCTAAATCCATATATAAATAGACTAATAAATGAAACAACACTTACCATAAAACGATTTACGGAGAAAGTCTGTTCCCACGGTGTCGTGTAGGTACCAAATGACCCTCGGATTCCCATCGCTGCAAATAATGCAAGAAAAGATAAAGCAACAATAATATAGCCATAATTGAATTTACCCTGTTTTTTTGGATAAATAACCGTAGTCTTTTCCATTTGTGTCTATTATCCCTCCTTTACCTGTAGTTCTTGCTTCCTTTCTATGAAATTAGCAATTAGCGCTCCTCCTGCCAAAGCCCAGACAGGAGAACTGATATAGAAAATGGTTATATTCGATAAAGCTATTACAAAGGTAAAGGTGACACTCAACACCATTTTCGGTTGGGAGAAGCTAAGGTTTAAGCTCGTTCCTAAAACACCAAACAAAGCCAATCCAGCTAGAAGTGATACAAAATCTTTTGGTAAAGATTGAATAAACGGAACAATTAGCCAAGCAAATATTCCAAAACACATAAGTAACACCCCTGATAGAACGGCTCCGACATATCTTTTTTCTCTTGGACCTGAGTCTTTGCCACTACAAATAGCTGACATCATACCGGCAACATTAGCCGACTGACCACCAAAGAAATTTGTGATTAGTGAAAAGATACCGCTTACCGTGATAATTCGATTAATCGGCGGGTGGTAATTGTTTTGTCCTAATGCTCCAATACCAGGAGCTGCATCATTACTTAATATTAATAACGAAAGTGGAACAGAAATAGCTAATATACTTAACCAACTGAATTCAGGTAGTTGTATCGTTGGTATGACAAACGGCATACTAGCTCCTGCACTTCCAATACCATTTGTTACTAATAGCATGATAAACGCAGCAAACACAGCTGCAATAACAGGTGGTATTCTCCATTTCCATTTAGAAAAAAGAAGGAAAACTAGTAATGCCACTCCCCCAATTAGCGGAAGGTTTTGTACAGACACAATCAATCTCACAACATAACTCGTTATAATCCCCGCCATCATTGCCGAGATTATTTCTTTTGGAACATATTTCATAAGTTTAGAAAATAAGCCCAGTAGTCCGACTAAAAGGATAATTAAACTAGAAATAAGGTAGCTTCCAACAAGTTGCTGATAAGAGAATTGTCCTGTCATTGTTGCTAAAAAGGCAACTCCTGTAATAGAGTGTGCACCCACAATTGGCATCCTGTAGTAAATGGGTAAAATAATACTAAATAATCCACCGAAAAAATAGACAGAGAACATCCAAAGTATGGTTTGCTCATTTGAAAAGTTCCCGTTTGCGGCTGCTTGCAAGATTATGACAGGAGGACCTGTTGCTGCCAGTAAGCCAGAAACAATTCCTGATGATAGGTTGTTTGAATTAATCATTTTGGATAGCTTACCTTTCGTAGATACATGTAACGGTTTGAGCTCTGTATTTCTCAACTTTATTCCTCCTTAAACAACCAACATTCAACAATAGGAAAAAGAGGCAACTTTCGCCCCTTTTTTAACCATCATTATTTATTAAATTATTTAAGGTAATCGGCTGTGTAGAACTCCACTTGTTTAAATTCTCCTGAAATAACCTCCATTAGGGCGTAGCTTGCTATAACATTACCATGATCATCAAAATCAATAGGTCCTGATGCACCTTGATAGTTTATGTCATTTCCAGCTCTTAACTCTTTAATTCCATCCTCAAAAGTTGATACTTCTTTCCCAGGAGGATTTGTAACTTCACGGATTTTCTCATTAATAGCCTCTCCACTCGCTTCACCTGCTGCTTCCATTGCTAAAGCAGAAGCAATTAACAGATCATACGTGTTTGCGTTGTAATACCCACTAGAAGGTTTAGCATTGAATCTTGCTTCATAGCTTTCGTTGAAACGTTTAAATGCTTCATTGTTTTCATCCTCCATTGGTATAATGGTTTTGATGCCCTCAGCAACATCCTGCCCAATTACATCAATGAACTCCTGTACAGCCACGTCTGGTGTTACATACCAATCCCATTCATAGCCTCTTTGTTTAGCTGATTTAAAAATGGTTGGAGCAGTATCAATCCCGCCAGAGTAATAAACTACTTTCGGGTTTGCATTTGCAATATTTTTTAATTCCCCATTGTACGTGTTTTGTCCTGGGTTAAAGGTAACCTCTTCTAGAACTGTTCCACCAAGGCTTTCAAACATTTCGCGGAACTTCTCAACATCACTTTGAGCTCCTTCATAATTTCCTACCATTACCGCTATTTCTTTAATTCCTGCATCAATTAATACCTGTGCTCTCACTTCACCAATTGTGGAATCAGATGCCGCAGTACGGAATGCATAATTACCACCAACTTCATCTAGCTCTGTCGATCCTGCAAAGGCAGACATAATTGGCACCTTAGATTTTGGAGCTTCCTTCAATAAAGCTAGCATCGACTCTGTTTCAGGCCCAATCGCCACAACAGCTTTATCTGCATTTACTAGCTTTTGATATCCTTTTATAGCTCCTTCAACCGTTGAAGCTGTGTCCACGTCTACCGTTTTAATTTTCTTCCCATCAAGAATTCCGCCAGCCTCATTTATTTCTTCCTTAGCCAAAACGAAAGCATTAATATTTTCCTTTGTAAAAGCACCTAACCAACCGGTTAATCCGGAAAGGAATCCTACATTTATTTCTTCTCCTCCACTCGAGCCTGAATCCCCTCCTGTTGAACTAGAACATCCAGTCATAATAGCTAAGGTGGCACAGATTGAAAGCGAAGCTACTTTGAATTTTTTCATTTGATTTCCCCCCTAATGTCCTAAGAATAATTCTTCTAGGTTTTCTTTTTCTAAAAACTCTTTTCCAGTTCGCTCCATTTTAATCAATCCAGAGTCCATTAAATACACTCGGTCCGCATGCTTAAGTACCTCCTTTGGATTTTCCTCAACCACCCAGACTACCGTTGTACCACTATTACAAATTTGTACAATCATCTCGATAAGTCCCTTGATAATTTGTGGGGCTAACCCTGTAATCGGCTCATCCAATAGCAAAAGTTTTGGATTTACAATTAGTGCACTAGCTAACGCAAGCATTTGCCTTTCTCCACCACTTAACGTACCGGCCTTCTGTCCAATTCTTTCTTTCAAACGAGGAAATAAATCCAGCATTTCATTTATTTTGTCTTTCGGATTTCTTAAGGTATATGCCCCCATTTGCAGATTTTCAAGAACAGACATTTCTGCAAACACATTTTTTCGCTGGGGAACATATCCCAAACCCATTCTCGCAATCTCACTAGCTGACTTATTGTCGATTCGGACTCCCTGGAATGAAATTGACCCATTCATTAGTGGAAGAAACCCAGCAATGGTATGCATCAACGTCGTTTTCCCGGCACCGTTTGAACCGATAATTGCAACCATTTCCCCTTCCTGTATCTCTAGGCTCGCTTCATGTAATATAGGAATTTTCCCATAACCAGATATCACATCTTTTATTTCTAAGAAACTCATTATTAGCTCACTCCTAAGTACACAGATTTAACTTGTTCGTTATTTGATATTTCCTCTGGACTACCTGAGGCAATCAACTCTCCATTTGCTAAGCAATAAATTCGGTCACATATCCTATAGATAAATCCTAAGTTGTGGTCAATCACTAGGAATGTCATTCCTTCTTTGCGTAGACGTAATATGTGATCGACCATTTTATCGAGCATTAGTGGGTTTACACCAGAAGCAGGTTCATCAAGTAGTAAAATCTTCGGGTTTGCCATTAACTGTCTGCACAGTTCTAATAACTTAAGTTCAGCTGCACTTAAATTTTCAGCTAATTCATTCCTTTTTTCGTATAAATTAAATTGCTTTAGTAAAGTACATACTTTTTCGTAATTCTCCTTTTCTTGCTTAGCGATCATCTTCCCTTTATAAAAAGCTTGAAATATCCCATCACCATCATGTGGTGGAACCACCATCAAATTCTCGAGTAAACTAAGCTTTGGAAAACCGACAGGAGTTTGAAAAGTCCTTAACAAACCCTTACTAACGACATCTTCAGCAGTATAGTGGTCAATTTTTTCATTCAAAAAAGAGATCTCTCCTGAATTTGATGTTAAAAACAGACTAATCATATTGAACAAGGTGGTTTTTCCAGCTCCATTTGGTCCAATTAATCCGACAATCTCACCTTGATTTACTTCAAGATTGACATTCTTCACTGCCTGAATCCCACCAAAATTTTTGCTTAAATTTTTAACTTGCAGCATTTCTCCTACCTCCCTTCTGCTCAGTAATTATTGAATTTTGTTGAAAATAAAAAAGCTTTTCTACCGATTTGAATTTCTCAGCAACTAACCCCTGAGGTAAGAATCTTAATACTAAAATCAGCATCATACCTGACACGAATTGACGTAGCCCTGCAAGTAGTACACTGTATTCTGTTGGTACTGGAACAAAACGTGTCGCTTCCTGTACTAGGATAAGAACGAATGCACCAACCACTGCACCTCGGTTATTTCCAATTCCACCTAGTACCAGTGCAGTCCAAACCGTAAATGTAATGGCAGAGGTAAACATATTTGGTGCAATTATGGACATATACCAAACATAGAAACAGCCGGCGATTCCAACCATGCAGCTACTTAAGACAAATATCTTTAGTTTCGTAGCAAATACCTTTTTTCCAATAGATTGGGTCACTTGCTCGTTTTCACGAATGGCTCTCATATATCTTCCCATCGGAGAATGAGCGAGCTTCTGAGCAAATAGATAATAAATTCCCATAACCGCAAGAACTAATCCTGCAAAAAAGATCATATATGTTGTACCTGGTAAAAAGTTCTCAAATGGTCTTTCTAGTCCGAAAATTCCGATATTTCCGTTCGTAAGCCATTCTTCGTTTATGGCAATAATCCGAATAATTTCCGCAAAAGCAAAAGTTGTAATTAATAAATACTCATTTTGCAACCTAAGCGAGGTATAACCAATAAGTAAACTGAACAATCCGGTAATAATTGCCGAACCGATCACACCTACTATCATAGGAAGTCCAAGTCCTAGATCATGAGAAGTAAGCAGGGTATATGCGTAAGCGCCTACTGCAAAATAACCAACGACACCTAGATCCCATAGTCCAAGCAATCCACCATTTACGTTTAGTGAAATGGCCAGCATCGCATATATTCCTCCAAGAGCAATCAAACCAGATAGAAATAAAAGAATATCCATCTATGTCGTACCTCCTTTCGATAGACCCTGAGGACGAATTAATAGAACAAGAATGACTATAACAAACGCAATTGCCGTTCTATATGAAGTAGGAATTACAATCGTGCTTAAGTCCATACTCAACCCAATAATCAATGCTGCAAGCATCGTGCCATAAATATTTCCTATTCCCCCAACGATAACGACAGACATGATAATAAGTATTTGCTGCCACCCTAATTCCATGTTTAAGGTCCCAGTCATCGCTAAAAGAATACCGGCTAACCCTGCTAATCCGGATGAAATTAACCAAACATAGTCTGATAGTTTTCTAGAGTTAATCCCCCTGATTTGTGCCAGATCACGATTTTCAGCCATCGCTCGGAATCCTTTGCCGTTTTTTGTTTTCGTTAAAATAAAGTGAAGTAACCCGACACATATTAGTGATAGTACGATTATAAATAATTCTTGATAGGACATAATTTGTGTCCCTACCAGACTAATCATATTACTCGTTTCCAGTCCAAAGGTCCGTATTTCAGGTCCAACAATTGCTTGTATCACCCCGTAAATGACCCATGAAAGACCAATACTAGTAAACAACAACACAAGTATTCCACTTTTTCGAACTGGGAAATAGAATACCTTTGCTAATAATAGTCCCAAGACCGCAGTTGCAATGACCGAACAAATCATAGCTAATGCGAATGGAAAGTTTAATACAACCTTGAAAAGATATGCTGTATAAGCTCCAATTAACAACAATTGGCCATGGGCGATATTTAGAAAGTTTTCCGTTTTCCACACCATCGAAAACCCAATTGACGCAATGATTAGAATACAGCCTGTAATAATGCCATAGACTACATAATCCATCCTTCAGCCCTCCCTTTCTTATGTGTGAATTTTACTTTTCCCTCTTAAATGATTCGAGTTCTTTCTATTTCGAACGGAGAGCAGCTCTGATACAATACTGAGGGCTACTTCCTCAATTGTATCTCCTCCTAAATCTAATCCAATAGGAGCATAAATCCGGTTATCTGTAATTGATATTTCACTAGACACTAGCAGCTCCTCTGTTCGTTGTATTGGTCCAAGCACTCCGACATACTTAGGGTTAGATTCAAGTGCAAGTTCGAGTGCAGCCCGATCTCGTTCCAGATGATGGTTCATGATGATCCACCAAGAATTACGTAATGAGGAAGGAACCTCTTCAAGATCCTCAGAATCTACAGCCCAGTTATGTGCACCTGGAAAGCGCTTCTCATTATTGAATTGACTTCTCGGATCAAGTACTGTTACATCAAAATTAGCTTTTATCGCCAATTCTACCACCGGTACTGCATCATGGCCTGCCCCTGCAACTACTAGCTTTTCAAGAGGAAATATTGGATCTACGATAAACTGGCTTTCTAATCGTTTTATTACTTTAGCACTATGAATATATTGTTTTTTATGAAAAAAAAGTTCGTTTATCACCTCAGACGGTAGATAACCCCCGCTTTTTGTAAGCACTTGATGATGGTAGTTTAGTAGCCAGCCTTCACCTGATGAAGGGTTCAAGAGGAGTGTTACCATTTCCCCCTTAGTGGTCTTATTTCTCACCTCTTTCCAAAACGTAGAATCCTTTTTAATAGGAAGAATTAAAATATTTTGTGATCCTTTACAGCCAATCCCAAGACCCCATAGGTCATTTTCACTTAGATTATAAGATTTTATCATCGGCCTATTTTCATTAATTGCGATTTTCGCCCATTCAAGTAAGTCGCTTTCCAGACAACCACCACTCAGTGATCCAAAGACCTCTCCATCACTAGCTATCATAATCTTCGCACCGGGTCTTCTATAAGAAGAGCCCCTTACCTCATAGACCATTAAAAGGGCTGCTTCTTCCCCTCGCTCCCAAACCTTCTCCATTTGATCAAAAATGCGTTGTAATTCTTTTAAAGAAGACATTCCATCCCACCCTCCATTTCGATGTTAGTGCCTTTACCATTCTCAGAAACCAAATGGAATATAGCATGGATAAATTGTGCTTGAAATCAAAGCATTTATTTTGCTTCCGCTTCCTCTATTAACCTTCTAAGCTTTCCTGGACTTACCGGCAATGAATTAATTTCCAGCTTTAATGGTTTTAATGCATCACATATTGCATTAGCAATCGCAGCTGGTGGACTAATGGCACCACCTTCTCCTACACCTTTAATTCCCATTGGGTTTCTCGGAGACAGAAACTCCTGATGTCCCATTTCTACAACAGGTACTTCCATAGAGGTTGGGAGCAGATAATCCATATACGTACCAGTAATTAATTGTCCGTTCTCATCATAAATGATCTCCTCATAAAGAGCCCCACCAATACCTTGTGCAACTCCCCCTTGAATCTGTCCGTCAACGACCATCGGATTAAGAACTCGACCGCAATCATGGACGACGATATAACGTTGAATATCAACAAAACCTGTTTCTTTGTCTACTTCCACAACGGCAGCATGAAATCCGGATGAAAAAGTAACGGTCGGTGGTACAAAGTAATGTGTCGCACTAGCTCCAGGCTCCATTCCCTCAGGTACCTTACAATGTGGACCAGGCTTGGCAGCAAGGGCAATTTCCTGTAGGGTGAGAAAGTTAGAAGGCATTGTTTTTGGATAAACCTTTCCACCGTACATCTCTAAATCATCAACAGCAACCTCCAGCATGACTGCTGCTATGGCAAAAAATTTCTCCTTTAAAAGCTTCGATGCAACATGAACAGCTGATCCTGCCGTAACTGCACCACGACTAGCAAATGTCCCCACACCATAAGGTAGCAAGCTCGTATCTCCAGCTCTTACTGTAACTTGGTCCGGTCTAACTGCAAATTCATCCGCACAAATTTGAGCAAGAGTGGTTTCGTGGCTTTGCCCATGTGGACTAGACCCAACATATGCTAATATTTGGCCAGTTGAATCAACTCTTACCACAGCTCCCTCATGTGGCCCAATACCTGTACCCTCTATATAAGAAGAGATTCCTACTCCGTAATATTTTCCGGACTCCCTACCTTCTTTTTGTAGCTTTCGGAATTCTTCATAGCCAATGATATCTAATGTTTTCTTTAGAGAAACCGAGTAGTCTCCATTTTCTAAAACCATTTTTGCGCCATCTCGGTAAAATAATTGTGTATCATATGGCATATCTTCAGGGAGAACTAAATTTTTAATTGATACATCAACAGGATCTAGATTTAATCTATCTGCGATCATGTAGATTATCCTGTCCATCACAAATACTGCTTCCGGACGCCCAGCACCACGATAAGGAACATTCGGTGTCTTATTTGTTAAAACAATTTGACCAGTTAAATCATAGTTTGGAATTTTGTACATCCCTCTTAGGTGTGCAGCTGAATTATACGCACAACATAACGCAAAGGAATTATGTGCTCCATTATCTAGTAAAAAATGATCTTTTATCCCTAGAATTGTCCCAGTATTATCAAATGCCACTTCTACGTCATGGACCTGGTCTCGAGAATGACGAGTACTTTGCATATGTTCAAGTCTATCTTCAATCCATTTCACTGGCCTTTTATATTTCATTGCTAAATACGGTATAACAATCTCTTCTGGATATACTGCGCATTTAGGTCCAAATCCACCCCCAACATCAGGAGCAACTACACGAATATTGTTTTCCACTAAACCAACTAATTTAGATAAGTAAGAGCGCACCATATAAGGTACCTGGGTTGATGACCATACCTGCAATTGCTCATTTCGCACTTCGTATTCGGCAACTACTCCTCTTGTTTCTAACGGATTCCCAGAAACTCTGGGTGTTTTGATTCTAGCCTTTAATACGTGTTCAGCTTTCGATAATAGAGTATCCATATCACCAATTTTCACATGGAATAGTGCTTGTGTGTTATTGCCAAGCTCTTCATGAATAATGGTTGCATTCTCTTTAATTGTCTCGTAAGGGTCTGTTACAACCGGTAGCGGTTCATAGCTTACCTTAATTAATGAAAGTGCATCCTCTGCAGCATAGCGATCTTCCGCTACCACAATTGCAATTGCCTGCCCAACAAACGTAACCTTATCCTTGGCCAACATAGGTTCAGGGTTTTTCTTTATCAAAGGCTTAATATGTTCTTCTAAAATAGGTGGAAGAGTAAATTCAACAAATTCAGTAAAAGGTTTTACTTTCCCTTCCAAATCAGCCGCAGTTACAACATCTATGACACCTTTACAGGCCTTCGCAGCTGAGACATCAATACTGTTTATTTTGGCATGGGCATAGGTACTTCTTAAGATCGCTACCTCTACCATGTTTTGCAGTTTGATATCACCGACAAATCTCCCATTCCCAGTTAGAAGTCGGTGGTCTTCTTTTCTTTTCACATTTTGGCCGACGTACTGTGCCATATTTGGACCTCCCTTCAGCCATTCAGCTGATAAGCTTCCTTGACTGCTTTAATAATGTTGCTATATCCGGTGCATCGGCATAGATTACCAGATATAGCTTCTCGAATTTCATCATCGGACGGTAAAGTTGGATGAATTTCCATAAAATTTTTGACTGACATCAAAAACCCTGGTGTGCAAAATCCACATTGGAGTGCGTGATTGTTAGCAAATGCTTGCTGTATAGGATGAAATGTTCCATCCTCCTTAGCGAGTGCTTCTACTGTTTCCACTTCACACCCATCTGCCTGCACCGCAAGCATTAAACAGGATCGTACTGAATCGCCATTAATTAATATTGTACAGGCTCCACATACCCCATGCTCACAGCCTACATGAGTACCTGTTAATCTAAGATTATCCCTTAAGAAATCTGATAACAGCCATCTAGATTCAATTTCTTTTTCAATTTCATGGCCATTTACTTTCATTTTGACAATCGTTGTTTGAGTCATACTGTCACACCCTCCCGTGCTCGGTTTACAGCTTTATTTAAGGCTCTTTCAAGCAATACCCCAGACAGCTGGCGCCGATACTCCTTTGAACCATGGATATCCCCTTCTGGATCTAGTTCATCCAGCTGAAGAATAGCTGCTTCTTTAATAATGGACTCTGTCGGTTCTTTCCCAATTAGAAATTCTTCTGTCTCTTCTGGAACAAATGGCACCGAATTCGCTCCTCCAAGAGCAATCTTCGTGTCCTTAATACTTCCATCAATGTCTAACTCGATAACCACTGCCACCTCACAAAGTGCAAAATCTCCATGTCTTCTGGCCACTTCCTCGAATGCGTAGCCTGCCCCTTTATTCATCTTTGGAAACCGTATTTCTTTAATTAGTTGATTTGGTTCCAGGGTTGTTAAGAGATAACTAAGGAAAAACTCCTCAGGGGAAAGAATCAACTCTTCCTCTTGAGAAACAATTACGATTTCTCCTCTTAACGCGGATAGCATACAAGGTAATTCAGCAGATGGATCTGCATGTGCTATACTTCCCCCAACTGTCCCTCTGTTCCTTATTTGGGAATGTCCTACCCATCGAATCCCTTCTGTAAGCAATGGGCACTGCTCTTTAATTAGTTGCGAATTTTCTAACTCAACGTGACGAGTCATTCCTCCGATCACGATAGTATCTTCCTCTTCTGTTATTCCTTTTAACTCCTGTACTCTACTTAAATCAATAATATATTTAGGTGTAGAAAGCCTCATATTTAATAAAGGGATAAGACTTTGACCACCAGATAATATTTTTGCATCATCCCCGTAATCAGCTAACAATTCTAGCGCTTCGGGAAGATTAGTAGGTTTTAAATAGGAAAACTTTGGCGGTTTCATGTATTAGCCTCCATTACCTGAATATTTTTTAAGAGTTTAATATTTTCCCGATAATAAGCTACCAGCATTCGGTACTTTAGTATCTAATCCTAATTGCTTTAAAATTTTATAAACAGTTGATGTCCCAGCTGATAATACTGGAATTCCTAGTTGATCCTCTGCTTTTTGAATTGCGGGAAGTGATGGCATTTGAACACAAGCCGAGAGCACTACTGCATCTGCACCTTCAATATTTAACCCTTCTGCGATTCGAGGGAGTTTACTAGGATCTAACCGGCCAACTTCAAGATTATCCGGAACCTCTAGGCTAATGGAATCAATGACTTCAATTCCACTCTGCTCGATATAGTCAACAACCATTGCGGTTAATGGCTTCATATAAGGAGTGATAATCGAGACTTTCTTTGCTCCAATCGTTTTTATGCAGTCAATAAGCGCTCCAGCACTGCTTACCACCGGTGCATTACCACCATTATCCTCTGTAGCTGCATTCAATCTTGTTTCGGAAACCTCATGATATCCAGCTCCCTGACACATAATTGCTACTAGACACGCGTAGGCCAGGATGTCACACCGAGCATCTGATAGCTCAACAGCACAGCGGTCACTTTCTACGTCCATTTTGGACAATTCTTCCTTCGAAACATGCTTCATTCTCATCCTGCTTGAATGAAATGTGAAAGTCTCTTGCGGAAATTCTGTTGCTCTCGATAGAAGCATTGCAGGAATCTCCGTTTCCATCGTTGTATTAGAACTAGGAACAATCAATCCAACTCGATAATTTTTTGACATTGTTTTTCCACCTTTTTTTGTTTTGTTAACCAACCCAGTGCTTTTTCATAATCATCTGGAGTGTCTAAATCAAAGCCCCAGGTATTGGATTCAAAGTACTCTTTTTTAACATAATTTTGATACTTTTTAATGATCCTTTTACCACCTATATCTCCTGAAAGCCCAGAGAATTCAGAAAATAAGCCGGACGAAAAAAAGATTGGATGCCCATCAGTACCACTATAAACAGGTCTAATAATGGAGTATTGTTCGTTAGACTCTGTAAAAGTCACTACCATCTTTTTAATAACACTAGTGGGAACAAAAGGTTGATCTGCTAAAAAAACCATCACTCCATCTACAGCCTCTCCGACTGCTTCGATTCCTAGCTTCAAAGAGGTTCCCATACCATCCACATAGCTAGGGTTTTTTATCATTCTGACAGTTTCGTATCCTCTGAGAATGTCTCTATACTTATCTTCATTACTTCCTACTACTAATATGATTGGACTTAAACCACTTCTAGTAGCAGTGATTATACTATGAATAAACATCGGAGCCCCATTTAATGGTAAGAATTGTTTTGGCTGACCCATTCTTTTAGCCTCTCCAGCCGCTAATACGACAGCACCTATTTTCTTACCCATGTCTACACAGAAGCTTTTACTTCTTTTTGAATATCCTTGAAGAATTTCCCTGCTAGAAACTTAGCCACTCCTGAAAGGACTCTATTCCCAACACTAGCGATCATTCCACCAACTACCGCATCACATTTCCATTCAAGGACAGATCCATTTTCATTTTCGATAATTCGGCAATCCATTTTTGCCTCCACATGACCTGGCTGACCTGTTCCAGTTGCATGAAGAATATAATAGTTCGGCTTTTGTACATCTTCTATCTTCACCTGCCCGATATATTCTCCTTTTACGGCTGCAACCCCAAGCTTTAAGATTACGTCATATTCCCCATTTTCTTTCTGTACCATTTCTTGACATCCCGGGATAACCTTTTTTAGAATTTCTTCATTATGTAACGTATCCCATAAATCCTCTGCTGATAGATTAAATTTTGTTTCTCCCTCAAGATTCATACAACAACCTCCTATTTTGTTCGAAAAATTAATAATTTTCAATCTTTTGATTATAGATCTTACTTTTTAACTAGTTTGCTTTCATTAGAAGTTCTTCCACCATTAAACCAGCCTGGTTTGCTAGCTTTTCAACAGCCTCTGTAGAAACTAAATCCACTCCGATTAAGACGATAGAATGGTAATTCTCACCATTTTGAAACAGTTCCCACGAAATTTGATTACCAGCAAGCTGAACTAAATACATATCCCCTTCCTCTAGTAATACAAAGCCCTTAGCTCGAACTAGATTCGGTTTTAGACTTTCTAAATAGTTCTCTATGAAACGTTTCGTAACGGGAAATGGTATAGGGACGGCGACCGTTGATAAATAGTTAAAGGATAAACCCATTGGATCGTCTTCAATTCTTCCAAAAGTGCTCTTTTTTTCCTCAATAAAACTATTAGCAAGGAAAAGCTGTTCTAACTGGATTTGACTATAAGAAGTAAAAGTCAATTCCGCTGAAGGATTCATTTTATTAATCATCCTTCTCAATTCTTCTACTAAAAAAGAGTCAATAAGGTCCATTTTATTTACTATTACTAGATCCGCTATAGATAATTGTTTCTCACAGGTATGACGGAGCACTGGATGGTTCATATTGCTATTAAGGTTCAATGCATCAACCACTGTAACGACTTTGTTCAAATAAACCTTAGCGATAATCTCCTTTTTTTCCATTTCCATGATCACTTCATGAGGTTCAGCAACTCCTGTAAGTTCTACATAAATTACATCTGGCTTTGTTTTCAGGAGTATCTCAAAACTTTTGATAATTTCACTCTTTTTACTACAACACACACATCCATCAAGTATTGTTTCAACACTTGTTGAATGTTTATCAGCAATAATATGGCCATCTATATCAACTTGACCAATCTCATTGATTAAGATGCCAACATTCAACCCTTCTTGTTTCGATTGATCAAGTATTTGCGTTAATAAAGTTGTCTTTCCACTTCCTAAAAATCCACTGAGGAGTATCACAGGTATACGATCCAATTTCTCACCCCCTATTCTCTTAATCTTTTAATCATTTGGCTATGTTAAATCATTTAATAATGGCTTTTTTCGTAAACATTGTTGCTTTGTTAAACTGTTTTTATTTCACTGAACTTAGTAGTATGGCATCTTTTTTCTACTGTTTACTTTTTTAAACATGTTGTTGTCTAGTCGCGACTAAAAGCTTTTGAGGAAAAGAGCATTAAAATAGAAAACTTAAATTACCAAGAAATTCATTATTATTAATTAACTCCACCTTTTTTGAAGCTATTTTCCAGGTTGTATCAGTCTGTTTTAAATGATGTTCAAGTCTACCTGAATAAATGGTTTGAATACTACGTCTTAGTTCTACAAGGATAAAATTAGATGTGACAATAACCTTGTCTTCCTCACAGTGTAGAACCTTGACGTTTGTGACTAGATGTCTAGTTCTTGATTTAGGCTCCTGACCATAAGCCAATCCACTTTGTAATCTCCAAACCCGCTCTTCTAACCGGTTTTTATCATCATAGATAATCGAGACATGTGTATTTGGATCAATATCATCTTGATTAGATGGAATCCAGTAAAAGCTATCCTCTGTAAATAAATCTAACCACTCACTAAATTTTCCCTCATCCAAATACGCTGCTTCATCAATAAGAAACTCCTCAATCTGCTTACGGTCTACCAACAGTTGGCTCATGCTTCTTCCCCCTTGTTTCAACATTTGAATCATCTGCTGTCATTAGTTTTTTCCAGGCTTTATAAAGCGCCCTTGCTGATATTTCATCACTTGAAGTGGCTGTGATAATTCCTTTTTCATCCACTTCTTCTCTTTCCAAGCCACGGCTGATTTCAAGCCATTCGCCATCCTTTCCTTTTGCATTCAGACCCTCCATTACCCGGTCAAATCCCACTTCCAGATCATCAACCGTTCCGAATCCAGCTGGGCCATAAAACCCTTCATGTTTTCTTAAACGGGCTGCATTCTCTTCCACTGAAGCTCCTTTTAACATAATTGGATATAAAAATACATTCGTTTTGTTTACAGACACAGGCCATGTAACCCGCACTTGTGAACCTAAGAAGCCTAGGTTAGGGAAAACAATTAAATTAAACGGTAATGCACCAATTCCAAGATCACCATCTAATTCATATAATGAATGCCCATTTCCTAAATCTCGAATTTTCTCGTTTTTATGCATCTTAGAAAAATTAATTTTCTTCCCTGTTTTTTTACTCATCAGGTTAAAGAAGCTTCTATGTGTAACACTTAAGTGATAAGGATCGATCGTATTTTCAACTTGCAATTTCCAATTACCATCAAATCGATATTTATGTGCACCAGCATTTAAACTAATCCCTTCTGGACAAGTATTTACAACATAGTCAATATACGGGCGTGCGTTTCCTAGATGTTCTTCTAATGTAGGACCTTCCTCACTTAGACTAGCGAAAATAAAGCCTTGATATATACCAACTCTAGGTACTTTAATTAATCCCATTTTGCAACGATCAAACTCCTCACCGTAACCATCCTGGAAAGGCATACCTGTTAAATCACCGTTATTTGAATATGTCCAGCCATGATAAGCACATCTGAAATAGTTCGCATTCCCTTTTTCCTGTTGGCAGACTGTTGCAGCTCGATGCCTACAACGATTAAACACCACATGTACTTCATCCGTATCGGAATCCCTTGTAACAATAAGAGGATGCGTACCAATGACAGTTGTTTTATAATCTCCTGAGTTAGCAATTTCACTTTCATGCCCTACGTAAACCCAGGTTTTCTCAAAGATGCTTGTCATCTCTTGCTTAAAAATTTCTTCATCAGTATAAATATCTCCGTGAACTGCCGTATCTTTGATATACTGCGTAATGTTTTCTGAATTGATCATATCCTTCACCCTTCCATCTTTATGTTTTCATTTACCACAGCTACATGTATACACTGATCTAGACCATATGCATGCGTCCTAACGGCTTCAGCAGCCTCTTCTACTGAGAAACTATGAGTTACCATTTTTTCAAGTGGATACTTTCTCGACTCTATCACTCTTAGTGCGACTCCAACTGCACGTGTTGGACGACCAAGTACTCCCTTTATCGTTAAAAGCTTCCACGTGATTTTACTAGACATTAGATTATTAGATAGATTTTCATCAGTTCCTGAATGAATAATTGTTGCGCGTAAGCCAGCCAAATCTAATGATGTGACAATTTGCTGTGGTGCTGTGGCTGCATTTATTACTGTATCGGCCATCTTTCCGTTCGTAACTGCAGCTATTTCCTTTACAAGGTCTTGAGTATCTGCATAAAACGTGTGATCTGCACCGAATTCTTTCGCAAGCTTTAAGCGATGCTCATCCTTTGACATTCCTGTAACGATGATGGTTCCGGCCCCTGCTTCCTTTGCTCCAATTACAGCCCCTAATCCCATAGGACCAGGTCCTTGAATAACTACTGTATCTCCTACCTTTGTGTTTCCTACCTCTTGTACCCAATGTAATCCATTTGAAATCGGAATGTATAGTTGTAGTAATTCTGGGGAAACATCACTACTTGCTTTATGGACGATCGCATTTGGATGAAGATACATATATTCAGCAAATCCACCCCATAGGGCTGTTTTCTCATTATCAATTTTCATCGCTCCATATCGAAGGTCAAAGCATTGACGATAGTTTCCGGTTAAGCAATTATTACATGAACCACATGGAATATACTCCTCCACCACTACCCGATCCCCTTCTTTGACACCCCAGCGTTTTGATGCAACAGAACCAATATTTTTAATTCGACCAACGATTTCATGTCCAATGACACATGGTAGATTAAAGACACCATTTCCTCCATATAAATAGGCTTCACTGTCAAACCCACATACTCCACAGGCCTCCACATGAAGAAGCGCATCATTGTCACCAGTTTCTGGAATGGGAAATTCCATGATTTCTATCGTTTCTTTAGCTGTTAATACAGCTGCTTTTGATGTTTGAGTCATTTTTTCTACCCCTTTATTTATTATTTTGTTGAGCTATAAGCTTTGTGCTATTATTCCTCATCGTCTATTTCATTGATCCAGCGAGTTTTGGAGGGATCTAGTAAATTAGTAAGATCCTTGTGAGTACTCCATAGTAAACTCTCCAATTCCAAGGGATCAAAGAACGAGATTTTTCCTGTACGGATATCCTTTATCATTAGCCTGTCACCATTGGCAGATTTATCAACTTGAACTACCACATGTGCAAATTCGTTTTTAAGCACTACACTTTTATCCATCCCTTGTCACCTACTTTCAAACGTCATTATAAATGTAATGTTAGTTAGTATTCACTAACATTCTGTCGAAAAAAAATGAGATTATAATACTGTTCACCTTGCAATTAAATTTCTTATTATGATAAAAAATTAAGAAATCTGTTAAGCTCTGACTCTATATGACCTTTCATACAAGCCTCTGCTATTTCCTCTTTACCTGATTCAAGAGAATGAATGATTTTCTGATGCTCAATTAAATAATCATCATTTTGGTAGAAATGAACTAATCTAGCATTCGTATAATACATAAATAGCCCAGATAAACTTGCATATAAATCGATCAGTGTTTGATTTTTTGATGCTTGAACAATAGTTTCATGAAACATTGTATTGTATTTAAGTACATTTTTTTGATCATTTACAAAAGAAACCTTCTTTGCCATTTCAAATATCTCATTTAAATGTGCCAGCTGTCTTGCTGTAATATTTTTTACAGCAAGGATCGCTGCTTGGGCCTCTATCGCAAGCCGACACTTATACACATCCTCTATATCTTTACTTGTAAATTTACGTATGATCTTATGGTTACCCTCTTTTTTTATTAATCCATCTTGTTCTAATAATCGAATAGCTTCTCTAATTGGACTTCTGCTCACACCAAGATTTTCTGCTAGAGAAGCTTCTATAACCGGTTCACCAGGGCAAAAAACACCATCGATAATTTTTTTTCTTAACACTTTATATACTTGAACATGAAGTGGAGCATTCTTTTCAATTTTCTTCATTATAATCACCTTTATTATTCCATCCTTATTATCATCCTTCTTACAGTTTTTTTATGAACCATATACTATAGTTGGTAATAGCATCGTAATAATTGGGATAAAAGTTATGATTAGAAGTGCTACAAATGTTATCCAAAAAAATTGCATTAAGCCTGGAAGCATTTCAATCATCTTTAAGCGGGTTATACTGTTTGCAACGAAGATGTTTAAACCGAATGGTGGAGTAAATGTTCCTATTGCTAAGTTCACTACCATTACAATCCCGAGATGAATAGGATCTATACCTAGTGTGGTTGCACTAGAAAGAATTAATGGAGCGATAACAATTAAAGCAATTGTTGAATCTACAAACATTCCGATAAGGAGAAGCGATAAATTTAAAAAGATTAGAAATGCCCATGGAGATGTAAAGGTTTCTGCTACAAATCCTGCGAGCATATGAGGTGCCTGACCTATAGTAAGGACCCAACCTAAGGCAGAAGCTGCAGCAACTAATATCATTACTTGTGCAGATGTTTTTGCTGAATCGAGACTTAACTGAAATAGCTTTTTCCATGTTATCTCTTTATAGACAAACATCCCAACAAAGATTGCATAGATTGCTGATACACCAGCTGCCTCTGTCGGAGTGAATATTCCAAAGGATATACCACCAATAATGATGAGAGGGACTGCTAAAGACCAAGATGCTTCTTTAATAGCTTTGTAGATTTCCCTTGAAGAAGAACGCTCACCTCTTGGGAATTTTTTAAATCTTGAATAAAGATAGATATAAAGAAGAAGGAAAGTACCGAAAAATACGCCTGCACCTAAACCACCTAAAAATAATGAGCTCACAGATGTATTTGTTGCACTAGCATACAAGATAATGGTAATACTAGGTGGGATTACTAATGATACTGCACCAGATTGAATAATAAGGCCACTAGCGAATTTTTTCGGGTATCCCTGCTTTAAAAGCTCTGGATACATTATTCTCCCTATCGCAATTACGGTTGCAGGACTAGATCCTGATAAAGCACCGAAAAACATGGCTGCTGTTTGTGTGGCCATTGCCATACCACCATATAAATGACCTACAAGTGCCCTTGCAAAATTTAATATTCTCCTCGATAACCCTCCTACATCCATTGCATTTGCTGCTAAAATAAAGAATGGTAACGCCATAAGTACAAATTTATCAATTCCCCCAAAGATTCTTTGAACTGCAACCATTGAATCTATATCGGTAAAGAATATAAGAGACAAAAAGGTACTCAAAATTAATGATATGTATATTGGTACACCTAAAAGTAACATCGCAAATAAGAGAACAATTATAGCAACTATCATATATATCTGACTCCTTAATTTGGTGTATTTAATAAGTTTTTTCGACGAAACAAATGAACTAGTAGCTGGATGTATCTAATGGCCAATAAACAACCTGAAAGAGGAATGATTAGGTATACAATTGAAAAATTGATTTCTAATCCTGAAGTCTTTTGCCCTGTTTGTGAACTGAAATCAACCAACAGGTAACTATACCATACCAACATAAAGCTAAATATGATTGATACTACATAAATAATTGCCATGAGGAGCTTATATGATTTCCCTTTGAGTAGTTGGGGTATAAACTCAATACTCATATGTTCACTTTCTCTAGCACATACACTCATTCCAACAAATGTTACCCATATTAAGAGATAGCGAATTAATTCTTCTGACCCAGTTAAACCCGATCCCATTACCCTAAGAATGACATTTACTATTACCAGCAAGGTAGCTATCAATATGCTCATTGCTATAAATATATCTTCAATTCTATTTAGTATTTTCACTAGTATCCCCCCATCGGATTTTCGTGTAACAACCTTAAAATAATAAAGTAGAAATTAGGGTTACTCTTAACTCGTAGGTATTATGTTTTGAGTTTCCCTAATTTTCAATGGCTGTTTTCTAATAAATTGTTGTTTTTAAGGTGGTTATATTGATTGGACTTAAGGAGTGTGACTCCTGCACCGCAGAAAGCACACACCTGGAGTTTCAATCAACCTACCTTAGTTAAAATAGCAACAAAGGTTAATAAACAGCCTTTTCCATAAATCCATAGATTAAACAAGAAATACTAGTTATTGAATTCCTAATTCTTTATAAATGATGTCTAATAACTCCTTTTTCTCAGGGGTATTGCTAAATTCTTCGTGCAAAGGTAATGATAATTCCACAAATTCGTTTCTTTGTTCTTCAGAAAGTGTATGAACTTCAAGTCCTAGTTCTGGAAATTCTTTTATTCGAGTGTCTGACATTTCTTGTGTCAAATCACGGGCATAGATTCTGGATTCTTCTTCAGATTCCATAATGATTTGTTGGAACTCCGGACTTAATCCATTAAACCAATCAAGGTTAGCTACAATCATATAAAATTGGTAGCCATGTTCAGTTATTGATAAATGGTCTTGGACCTCATAGAGTTTGTTAGAACTAATTGTTTCTAATGGGTTTTCCTGTGCATCAACGACCCCTTGCTGCAAGGCATTATATAGCTCCGCAAATTCAATAGGTACAGGATTTGCTCCGTATGTTTCATATGTTTTAATTAAAATCTCAGAAGGTATAACTCTCATATTTTTCCCACTTAAATCTGAGGGAGTAAGGATAGGGTCACCTTTACTTGTCATTGACTTAAAGCCCCCTGCCCAAAAACCAAAACCCTTAAATTTAACGGCCTCGAGATGATCTAATGCTTTTGTACCTGCCTCCCCTGATAATACCTCCCAAATCTTATCCTCATTATTAGGCCATAAGAATGGATATTCAAAAACTTGAAGAGTTTCTGCATTAAAGGAGGTAACAGTTGAAAGCAATGTTTGGGTCATATGTATGGTACCTAGTTGAACCTGTTCTGTTTGCTCTCTTATTGCACCTAACTGAAGGTTCGGATATAATTCTACTTTAATTCTCCCTCCCGATTTTTCCTCGACAAGCTCCTTGAATTTTTCAGCACCTACTGTTAATGGATGACCTGTTGGAGTCATACCTGCCAATTTAATCGTTAGACTTTCTGCTTCACTACCTGTATTTCCATTCCCAGCACCTGTGGTAGATGATGAATTGCCACATCCGGTTAAAAATAGGATTAAAATGAGTGTAAGACTAACTATTTTAGAGTACCTAAGCTTTATTCTCTTCAAGATAAATCCTCCTATTTATTAAATGATCCTTTTGAATAACTCTAAAGCGCAAATCCCATTTGTATGGTGTAGACAGTATGATGTAGACAGAGAACAGTGTACGTGTATTCCGTGTTATTTTTTGTTTATTTTTTATTTTCAAAAAATTAAAAACACAATTGGTTGAGTACATTTTACTTTTGTACCCAACCTTGTTTCAACTAATTAGGCACTATTTATCGAAAACACTTAATCTTATTCCCACCTTTAATATAGTGAAAATAAATTATAAAAAAGCAATTTCTTCTTCTAGTTTATTTTCTAGCTTACTTCCCGGTTATCCTCCAAGCAATTGTTTCTGTTTCCGTATGCTCTACTATATCTTTCGCTTCCTGATGATTTTCATAGTCGCGATCTTCAATGATTCTACCTGGTACTGTCGTTACAAATTCTTCGTCAAACGGAAATGGATGAACAAGAAGTGTTCCATTCCCTTTAGCTTGGAGAGTTAAATTGATAGGATTACTTTTTCGTTTTGTTCTAATCGGACCTAATGTAACTTCATTTTCTATATTTGGATCATTTAAGCCCATAAATAATCCCATTCGATCCATAACTTGGAAAAATTCGTATTGCATCCATACATTATCTTCAAACTCGCTACGCTTTTGATTTTTTTTCCAATACTGAAGCTTTACATCCACCCACTCTTTTTGAATAGTAGAAACTGTTTCATCCATAAAATCTACTAAATCGTCAGCGACCTTGTATGTAAAAGTAGGATCATACCCGAATCTACTTGTATAAAGTCCAATCCAATGCATCCCCAACATCATCCCTGCATAGGGATCCTGCTGTAATGTTTTACGATACCCTAACTCGTAAAATTCGACATGTTGTTTTAGATTTACATCCATAAAATTTCGCGGCCTTTTTTTATCAGGATTGAACAAAACCTCATCATCTGGTCCTTTCCAGCCTGAGTCATGCTTTTCAATTCCTAAACTGACAGATTCATGGTTTAACAGTTTCTCAAACTCTCCATTTCCCCATCTTCTTGCTACTTCACCCATTTGAATCGCATGGTCATCCTGTCGAACCAACACTAGTTTCCCGTTCTGATTTGAGATAATCATTTGATTTTTTCCCTCACTTTCAATTTTGCCAGTTCCTCAATCACTTCATCAGTACTTATTACATCAGCATATTTTTGCTGCATATCAAACAAATTCATGGCATGAGTGGTAATCCCACGATCAAATACACATTCTTCAGGTACGATTACCGTATAATTATAGGAAAATGCATCTACTACTGTTGCTCTTACACACCCGCTAGTCGTACAGCCTGTAACAATCACACTATCAACATTATATTTAGTTAATTGAGTGACTAAGGGAGTACCAAAAAATGCACTAGGCTTCTTTTTTGATAGAATTACTTCTCCCTTTAATGGTTGTAGCTCTTCCACAACCTTTGTACCTTTTGCACCCTCCAGCAACTCTGGATGGCTAAACAGCTGACCCTTAATCGCAACCCTGTCATTATTGCTGTCTTTATCTCCTTCAATAATTGTATAGATAACAGGTATTTCAACCTCACGCGCTTTATCTAGCACTCTCTTAATCTGTGGAATGGCTTCCCAACTTACTGAACCACAGCTAGTAGGATATTTTTCGATTGATTTTTCAATTTCTTCTGATTTGTCGCCGGTAAATCCATATTGAACATCAACGATAATTAACGCTGGCCTCTTCCCCAATCCATAACTTTTTCCTAGACCTGCTCCACTATACACTCTTCCATCCCGCTCATCTAGAAATTTCTCCCATATCCTCGCCATTCAACTTCCCCCTATCCGTATGTAATAACCTTGTCACATTGGGCTGTCATCTCCACTAGTACACTAGGAGAACCTAATTCTATATTTTTGTCTTTTAAATCTTCTTCGGTTATACCTCTTGCCCCGCATGAAATCTGCGAAAGAACAATTCGTCCATTAGCTCCTAGAATTTCATTGACCGAATTCCTTAATTCGGTAGCTGTTACTCCAACTCCTAATACTGAATCAAGGTTTTCATCTTTCATTAGACCAACTGCACTTCCAGCTAAGAACATAGATACTTGATGTCCATCCCTAAGTGCTGTTTTAGCAATTAAGAATGCTCGATCTGCCTGTGTTGGAGATTCAATACCATGTGTTAAATGAATAAACAAATGCATAAATAGTTCCCCTTTCTCACTTTTCATTTTATGTTCAAATAATCATAACGCACGATAGTTAGTACCCACTAACATAATATATTCATTTCACCAATAATATTCCAACTTCTATCTTGTATACGTATAAATAGTAGATAGATTTTGGGCAAAATTTCTTACTCCACCTTGAACAATTTCATCCTCAGAAATTTGTGTGATATTTTCTCCTTGCATAAATGAACGTGAGATAAAGTGTCCATAACACATATACAAAAAGTTCATCGCATGTAGCTCATAGTTTGTTTCAACTACTAGACCTTTGCTATTCATTTCTTGAAAATACTTTACTAGCAATTCTTTTAACTGTCGGGGATGTTTATTTACTTGCTCGTGCAAACCTGGTACACTACCTCCTTCTTGTAGAGCGATTTTGATGACATTTTTATTTTTTTTCATTAATTTATGGTAAGTTTCTGCCACCATTTGCAAATCCTTTTCTATTTCCCATACAATTCTTTGTTCGAAAATTTCTTTCATCTGAATGCTGTAATAATAACGATCTACGGCAGCTTCTAAAATCTTTTTCTTACTTCCAAAGTTTCGAAAAAGAGTCATCTCGCTAACCCCAGCTTTCTCTGCTATCTGTTTCGTAGTGGCCCCTTTATAGCCCTTCTTAGCCATTAAATCAATTGCTACTTTTAAGATCTTTTCATTAATTGTCATGTTTGCTAACCACCTATTGTTTGTTAGTACTCACTAACAATTTACCAATATTTTATATTTTTGTCAATTGTATTTTCAGAATATTTAGTATATCACCTTTCTATTACCTTATATTTACCCTTGTTTTATTTCTATGTTTTTATCTTAGCAGAGAAATACGCTTTGTCTCAAAATTTGTTGCATTTTCTAACATAGAATTTTTAAAAATGTTTATTTACTACTATTTTTCTAGGAATTTGGATGAATATGTAACAATCGATCCAATACGAAAAGCACCGCTTTTGCGATGCTTAGTGGTTGATAGAAATTCTATTATATAGCTAAATGAACTTAATACACTTTATAAACTTGGCCAGTCTGAGCACCTTCAACACTCTTTACAAATGCATTGGCAACCTTGTTAGCTGATACTGGATTAAAGCCTTTAAAAAACACTCCATATTTTCCCAAGGATTCCTCTAGAACGTTCGGACTGACGGTATTAATTCTTATATTACGGTTTAATTCTATCGCAGCAGATTTGACAAAACTAGCAACTGCACCATTAGCCATAGCAGCAGAACTACCTCTTAAAATAGGATCATCCATCATAATTCCAGTAGTTAGTGTAAAACTACCGCTATCATTGATATAATGTTGTCCTATCAATACTAGATTTACTTGACCCTTGAGTTTACTATTTATTGCGATATCATTTAGTTCAGGAGTAAGGTCACTCAACTGACCAAAGTGAGATGCTCCTGTTGTACTTATCACAGCATCAATATTTGGTATATCTTTATACATTTGTTCGATACGATCTGGAGATGTAATGTCTACTAAATAATCTCCATTTGATTTACTTGCAATGATAACTTCATGATTAGATTTTAACTTTTCCGCCACAAATTTCCCTATTGTCCCTGTACCACCAACTATAAGAATTTTCACACTATCACTCCTCTTATTCATATTATTCAGAATTATTATAGCACCTGATGATACTTATTTTAGGCTTTCTAAATGAAATTACATTAGGTGTAAACTGTACATGACCATTGTAAAAAGCATGATGCGAGAAGTTAATGAGCTCTTCAGCTCTTCATATTTCGATCGATAATGCCATTGAAGAATTTTCTCAGGAAACCTTCTTTTCGCCAAATTTCAATCGGCTAACAGATTTCATCATTTGATTGTAAACTGCATTAAATTGCTCATCTTCATTTGCCTTATCTTCTATCAGGTCCATTATTTTAGATTGTTGTTTGGCGTTAAAGGTAATAATCCCAACTGTTTTACCAGGTTGAAGTAATAAAATCTCCTTCAGAGTTTTTACTACTTCAACTGCTTCTATCTCATTTGATTGATTTATCCATCTTCCTTCTACCTTTTTCCATTCAATAGCTGGTCTGTATCATACTGCTCATCTTCGTCCTCATCAACTACAACCGACGTTTGAAACATATAGAATGGTGGTAGCTGCTTCTCGTCGCCTGCAATAATTACCTGTTTTGCGCGATATACAGACGGGATCCCGCTTTCAACCAACCGTACATTGTGATTCCTCAAAGAAACACGATTTTGGATGATATATTAAATCAAATTTTATTTAACAAGCTTTAAAACAAGGTATTTAGCAATTTAAAGACACCACTAGGATTCTGTATTATTTTATTTTTAGGTACTTCTAGTTCATTATGTTTGCTAACAAATTTAAGACTTTGTTCTTGGATATCTATACTTACTAAAATATCTTTAATTTTGAAGTAAGTTACTCTATTTGCATGATCCAAATTTTCATTTTCTAACTTAAGAACTATTTTATCAGACACCCTTCTCAACATTCGCCATACAATCATTTCCTCAGTAGACTTCATAAATAATTCCGTTAGCTCCGTCGATTCTTTTAAACTATGTAAGGTAGTTAACATATAACTAGTAATCCCATAACCAACTGGTTTAATCATGTTTTTTAAAGTAACCCAATTTGATATATGAAAACATATACAGTTCACGCCATCAAATATATCTGTTTTAACTTCTTCTATTTTCCCGTAGTATTTGATTCCATTTTGCTGCTGCTCAATTCCACTCTTAACATATAAAGCAATATATTTCGCTTCCTGCCATCCCTTTTTCAATTTGCTAACCGGGATAGAATAGTATCCTTCTTTAATAAACCGGAGATACTCCTCACCATTTGAGACAAGTCCAACTAATACCATTTCGTCTAGACTGGATTTCCATTCCTCTAATGTACCTCTTGGCAAGATTCCTTCTTTTTGAATCTCCTCTGGACTTTTATTTACTAACCATTCTACAAATTGCTCAACTAATGCTGTTGCGTTTGGCAGAAATGGAAGCCCACCGATATTAACCTTATTTATACTTTGATAAAAATGATGATTTTGGTAAGAATGTTCATCAAACCAAGGGAACAGTACATACGCTCCAAAAGCTATTCTTTCATAAGGACCATTATTCTCAGCAACTATTGAATCTCGATATCGATGCATAGTGTTAATATCATCTTCCATAGGACCAGGTGTGTTGTATCGATTTTTATAGTAGCTACCTTCTTGTGCATAATTAATCCGGTATTTAGCATCAAAGATGTAGTTAAATGTATAGTCTTTTCCTTTTTTCTCAATACTCAACATCGTGTCAGGCTTTTGGGGAATGGTAGGTAATTTCCCCTCATACTTTTGATAGGTTAAGACGATTTCTTCATTAGTAAGGGGATGTTTAAAGACACGCTTAGCCATTCGATTTGCTTCCAGATTCACGAATAATCCATCTCTGTTCACCTGGATAATATCCTGACTTACGAGAGTATACTTTCGTCCCAATATCTCTCCAAGCTTTAGGAAGGTCCAATACTCATAAAGGGTAGCTACATCTTTTACTGACATTTGGTACAGCTTTCCTTGTAGGGCAAGTCCCTTTGATACCGTTAAGAATATTTGAAAAGCGTCTCGATAGCCTGGAGCCATTTGTAACACGAGACTCATGACTGATCGGTCCAGCTTTCCGATTCTTGACCAGAAATGATTCTTCATTTTGGCTTGAAGTTGAAAAATCATTTTTGAGATTTTTTCCATTAGATCCGGATCGGGTTCTACCATAAATTTGTTCATCTTTTGAACGGTCTCTAATAGATCATTTAGCTTATGTATCAATCTCTCCATCATCCATTTGACATACCGATTTTCGAGTGTGTCAAAAGTTAACTCTTTCTTACTTTTTAATCCCTCATGAGGCATCAAGTTTTTACTATTAATATTGATTCCTTTTTCAACTTCAACAAACAAGTTGGATCTCTTTCGCAGGTATGCCCTACTCGTACTATCAATTTTCTTGAGTTGATCCCCTCTTGCCTTTTCATACGTTTTTTGAAGTGTATGATGGGGCTGATGTTCAATGCGTGAAATGGCTTGTGTAAACTGACGGAAATGCTCAGAAATTAATCGGTAAAACTCCGCTCTAGATGGCTTCCCCTCCAATTTAACCGAAGCTCTTAAATACGTTTTTCGTATGAAGTGATAGGCCAGATTATAGATCTCGTCATTGACTTCTTCTAGAAGTTTCTTGTAGTCGTTTTTGTAATCAAGCTTCGATGGATAAATCTCTAGAGTTACTTCTAATAATTTTTTCTTGTCCTGTAGAATTTGAAAGGTTGTAAATCCCACTTCATTCTGGAATTGCAAGTTCCCCATAAGCACGGACTGAGTTCCAAATTCCATTGATGAAACAGCTTGCCGTAATAAAGGATGCTCATGATAGAAGGATAGCTCCTGGCCAGATTTAGACCAAACGACTAGCTGATACACTCCATTTTCGAAAAAGATGGGTCGTAGATTGACTGGATTGACCATCTGTTGTTCGTTAATGTCGTAAACTTTAATCTCCTGAATATTTACACCTTCGACATTGAATTCCATGACATCGTGGTAATCCATGCTTCGATATTGCTTTAGCCCTTCATACCGCTCATGATACGGTTTTCCTTTTAACACTAAGGTTAAATCATCTGTTTCCACCTTAACTAATTCAACATCCTCACGAGATCCAGAAGGAAGTGAAGCCATCGTCTCTTAACCTCCCTAGCATTTCCACAACCTTTGTAGCACTTTTCGGATAAATCGCAACTTGTAATTCTTGCTCAGTCAAATCAACATCTTCCTCGTACTGCTTGTTGGTAAATTGGACATAAAGCTTTTTGAGAAGTTGATCTACTCTCATGTCACTACCAGCTACACGAGGTAAAATCTTCTGTAAAATACAATGGTCAAGTGCCTTGGAGAATTCCATCAGTCTTGCCTCTTCGTTATATGCCATGTAGAAGCAAATCTCATCACGCACACGATAACCAACATGTGCATTGATTAACTGGAGAGCCGCATTCATAAGTTCTAACTCGGTTGTAACCTTCTCGACAATACCTGAATTCTTTACATAAAGATCTTTTAGATGGAGGTAAGTCGAAGCAAACGAATCTTGATCACTTACAATTGGATCCACTTGCTCTATTTCCTGTAAAAACGACAGGTTACCAAGAGCAATCCGATTAAACTCAATGGTATTCGCACGGTCTAATACCTTCTTACTGAATGGATGGGTTGTTTCGTCCATGTTGACTGTTCCAACGATATAAAGGTTATTCGGTAGTTTTAAGTCGAATCCTGCTATTTCCTCGGAAAGTAAATTTGAGGAAACAATATCTCCGTTCTTCCACTTACGGCTTTCCATTACACTGAGAATATCACTGAAATAGTACTCAACCCGTGCCAGATTCATTTCATCTAATAGCACAAAGTACGGAAGTTCAGGATGGTTTTCTGCTCTCTTTATCACTCTCGTCAGTGGTCCTTCTTTAAACTCTCCTTTTATATCCACATATCCAAGTAGGTCAGAGCCATCATTCCAATCAGGACGAATCGGAATTAAAGCAAATTGTCCATTTTCTTCGGTAGCACCTACACTTTCTGCAAACCATTGAACCATCTTTGTTTTTCCAGTACCAGAAATGCCGGAGAGAATGACAAAGGGCTTTGTTTTTAAGGATAGAAATAGATTGATTACTTCTTCTTTTTTATAATATAATCCTTTTGCTTTTATATATGTATATATATGATTGACGAGATCTGCATTAGATAAATACGTTTTTGGATTCTCAGTAATTTGTATTGTCTGCTCTTTAGGCTTATATTCTAGCAACTTATTCCGTACCTCCGTTGGAAACCTTTCCTTAAATAAATTGAATATCTTTCGAGCAAACACTTCTGTTAACTCAAAAAAATATCCTTGCTTCAGATTTCCGTTTCTATCAAAAGGTCCACCTTCTTCAAGTCTCCACTCTAAAGGAATATCTTCCTTTCTAATAGTAGGATTGATATCAAAATAATTAAGTTTTACTAAATACCCATCTTCTTCCCAGTTATGAGTGGCAATCACTGAGGGTTTTGGCGCTTCAACCGCTTCCTCTTGTACAATTCCTACAGATTTTATTTCCATGGAAGAATAACAGAATACAATGTCTCCTACTTTTGGTTTTAATAAACCTACATGGTGCGGGAGAGGTATTCCCTGTTTAGATTTTTGTGGAGCCCACAAAAACTCGTTATCCCTTTTTTCTTTGTGTGTTTGGCCTTGGTTAACCCACCAAATTGAAAAAACCTTACTCGTATTTAGTATCAGTCGATAAACATAGGGTTCATCGGTTTGTAAAAAATCAATTGACTCTTCAATCTCTTTAGGGGTATGTACCGGTTTTTTTGATTTTTCCTCTCTATTATTTTCTAAATATTTATAAGAAGTGTTAAAAGTGCTGATTAGATATTCTTTAAGAAGACGGTTTGTATCATATCGGAGCTGTAGAGACCCTTTATCGGAGTCTTTGTGCCTAAAATTTACCAATTGTACAACAAATGACTTATCCTCAATTAATAACTTGATGTCAACTCTTTCGCCAACCTTTAAAAAATGATTAGCATTAGCAATAGCAAAATCATCATGAAACTCTATTGGAATATGTGTACCGTATTCCAATATGGACCAATCGACTTTTTTTCTTCCAATTAAATTGCCAATATTAGGCTTAGACCAACTTCGTACTTCCTTTATCAATTAGAACACCAACTTCTTAATACTTTTCTTGTACAAATTTTTTCAAACAATAACTATTCTTTAATTATTAAATGATTTCTCGGCCTCTATAAATAATTGACCGATTTTTTCTTTGTGATTTTTAATATCTTCTCGTTTCATTCGTATTCTATAGCATTTGCCTTTTGTGTCGTAATCAAGAACATCCAAAGATAATTCTTCGAGAATGTTATCAAAATCTTCAGTTTTGCTTAGTTTTGGTTGAACAATTATGTAATCTTTCCTAGGCTTAAAGGTTATGAAATTATTCGTAAGACCTCTTCTTTCTAATCCAATATAAAACTTATTAAATTTCAAGTTAATATTCGTTTCAATTTCCTCATGAATAATTTCCAATAAACTATCGGCAAGAGCAACAGTAGCTGGTGTAGCTTTTTCCTCCCAATACGTTCGATCAACGACTGTTTGGGCTATCTCTTCTTCATCACTATATGTTTGTAGCGCTGTTTCATCAAGGACCGTCACAAATTGTAATCCTATCTGTTTATTTACTTCTACTGCATTCATTTGAATGGCAATAATCGGTATACTACGATTAAATAGACTAATTACATTTAAAAATCTACTCGTAATATCCTCAGCAATAATTACTGCGACATTCTCATACTGCGGGTACCTCTTTTTCTCAATGTCCCAGTATTCAATCGTTCTTATAATATGACTCTCATCGGTTTTTCCAAGCTGTATTTCTACACAGTATCTTTTATTATTCTCATCTTGAAACAACAAATCTAAACGACCTGCCCTTGGTTGTTTTCTCTCTTTGTCCTTAAGTTCTATATCACCCAACCCAATTATAGAAGGATCATTAGCGATTACATTTTGAACCCAAATTTCATTTACTCCGGGATAATCTTTTAATGTAATTTTGTTTAATTTTATATAATCCATTTTTTCCCTCCAGTATATATACTATTAAGAATTAATTTTTCGTTAGCTCTTGTATTTTCATTCAACATAATCTATTAATATATTAGGTACATTTACCTGTAGTACAAAAGGGAGAGTTTATTGATGATTAAAAAAATAATTGATATATTTAAAAAACCAACTCTAAAGGTGGTTGAAAATAATTCTGCTAAGGATCTCGAAAAGGAATTAATCCTGTCTAAAATTCAAGCTCTTGAAGAAAAACACCAAGAATTAATTAATGCTCAAAACAAGCAACTATCCGATGAAGATTATACACTTACAGAAAAGCAAAGAATTTTTGCACTTTCCTTGGTTGAAAAGTTAAACAGAAATTACATACTTGGTATTGATTCATCAAAATTAACAGTCAAAGATTTAAACCGATTAGTTGCTTATAGTAAGTATAGAAACAAAGGTGCTCTCGTTAATTTAGAGAAAAAGGGAGTATTAATACGAAAGTAACAAGTGCAGCCCCGAAGTTTTTTTCGGGGCTTTTACTTCTCAACTTCAACAAGGTAAACTTTATTTATCATACCCAATCTACATAAAGTACAATTTTATACTTAACAACCTTTCTTTGCCCTTTTAACTGGATTGTTCTTTTTGAAGCGTATTAGTCTTTTGAGCTTCCTTTAATTGATCGAAATACTTAGTAAACTCCGATTCACCAGAATAGGATAAACATAAAAGGTCCTTTGCTCTAGTCATCCCGATATAAAGAAGAGATGCTTCTCTATTTTTATCTTCTTCTAATTGAAATGGCATATTATCAACATTAACAATAAAGACTGCTTGAAAATCTAAGCCTTTACTACTATCAATCGTACTGATCTTAACCGTATTCGAATCCTTATCAAAGTTTCGTTTCGTTTCACTATTTTCAGTAATCCAGTAGTATGGGATAGTTTCACTTTTTAATGCTCTAGTCAGTACATCCACATAATTAACGTGGTGTGTTCGTTTTACTCGATACAATATAAGCATCTCTGAGAAAGGAATTTTTCTCGCTTCGTTTAGTTTTTTGATCTGCTTAGCAACAATTTTAGCTTCTTTAAAAAAGCTGTCTGCTTTAAGAATGGCGGGTTCATATCCTTTTCGCTTCGTGCTTTGTGGAGCAATTATCTCTCCCTCATAATCATGTGAGACCACTTTCTCCTTCAGTGATGAATGCGAACGGTAGAAATCCCACGCGAATTTTACAATTTGTGCGGTATTACGGTAGTTAATGTTTAATACCTTAGATCGTCCTTGAAAACTCAATCCGGTATCTTTTAAATAAGTATTCTTTCTTTTATATATGGTCTGGGCACGGTCTTCCACTAATAGTAGAGATTTGGTACTAGGGTTTAGTAGTTGGCTCACTAGCCCGAGCCAACTTGACTCGAAGTCTTGGCCTTCGTCTATTAAAATAGCGTCATACATTGGCATAATGGCTTCTTTCGCTTCAAGCTTCTCAATGACTGCTGGAATTTTATCTTCACTTATCTTGAGATCGTTCTTTAACCAAGCATGAAAGTTTCTCACCGTTACATTATGCTTGTTAATGACCCTTCCCTCTCCCGAAGAGAAATCTAAATCAAACAAGTCGTCAGGTTCATTCATCATATGAACAATCATTTGTTCGATGCTCCTAGCAAGAGAGATATTGTAGCAGAGAATGAGAATTTTCCAATCAGGATGCTCCTTCGCAAGCATCTTCGCTCGACTAGCAAGAATTAATGTTTTTCCACTACCAGCTACTCCTCGGATCAGCCTATTTTTATCCCCGAGCTGCTTAGCAAGATTCTCTTGATGTAAATCCATGGCTTTTATATCGTGTAAAGATAGCAGTAATTGATCTTGATAAGGTACTGGTTGTTTAAATTCCGCACTTATCCTCACTTCAGGGAATAGATGGTAACGAATCGCATCAATTTCTTGCTTGGATAAAGGCTCTCTTAAACGATAAGGAACAATAAACATATTGGATATCTTCTCGAACAAAATCTCCTCTGAGAAGTTTTCTTTTTCCGGATCAATTTCATCACGTGTAAGACAGAACTGTGGTTCAATAATGGAGTATAATCCATCCGCGATAAAGTCTTTTTGATACAGCCTCGTAAAGACCGCACCATACCCAAATGGAAACTTGAGTTGGTATTTATATTTACCGTCCAGGTTCACTAGGTTTTTATCTTTCTTTAACTTATCAACTAAGTGAAAAATATTTTCCCTAGCTTGCTTTAATGGATTTTTTGTCGTGGTTGTCTCACCAGAAGAGGTCAGTAATGTCCATTCTTCATGGTTAAGTTGTAACAATGTATTTTTTGTATAATCTTTTACTTCTAATACTACAATCCCCAGGTCTGGGCCAATTATCACAAAATCTGGTCTTTTCCCTTGAATTTCAGGCTCGTAATAGACGATGTAATCTTCCGGCAAATACGTTTTAAGGGTGCGAAATAGTAATCTTTCTCCCATTGTTGCCGTAGAACGAATTGTTTCTGGTACCGTGTAGGCCATGTTACCACTCCATAAAGTGCGATTTTTTCCATTATACAACAAAAGTCTCAGTTCTTTACATATTTTAGAGATAGCCTGTCCTTTTGAACCACTTCCTTATATTTAGAAATAAAAGGAGGTGTAAGCATATGTCATCAAGGCTAGTACAATCGAGGCTTTTGTGGATTATTCGCAGTTTAATCATCTTGAGGAGTTGATTATTGCAGATGAATTGAGCCAGTTATGCGGAATTTTGAGCCAGTCAATGCGAAGTAAAGAGCCACCCTTTGCGGAAAGGAGAACCACTTTAATAAGAATCAAGAAAAGCCTCTTGTATAATAATGTTGCATGCAAACAAGCATGACATTATTATACAGGAGGTTTTTTCATGGTTAATTGTCGTAAGATTCTGGAACTGTATTTTGAAGGAGTCAGTCAAAGAACCATTAGTTCTAGCACTGGGCATTCAAGGAATACAGTTTCAAATGTCGTTCAACGTGCCAAGAAACTTGGTGTGGAAAGCTTGAATGATACAATGACCAATCCATGGCTAGAAGTGTTTCTCTTTCCAGAGAAACAAGCTGTTGAGAAAGGTTACTTCCCAGTCGATTGGGAAAAAGTGCATAAGGAGCTACAAAAAAAGAATGTCACCTTGGCATTATTGCATCACGAGTATGCGATGGAAGCACGTGATGGTGGAAAGATTCCTTATGCCTATCGTACTTTTTGCGAAAACTATGGGAAATATGCGAAGAAGTATAAGTTAACAATGCCTATTCGAAGAAAACCAGGTGAAGTCATGGAAGTAGATTGGGCTGGGAGTACGTTGCAGATTATTGATCGTTCTACAGGAGAAAAGATTCCAGCGTATGTTTTTATTGCGACCTTACCTTATAGTCAATTTAGCTATGTTGAAGCATTTTTAGATATGAAATCAGCTAATTGGCTTATCGCCCATATCCATGCATTGGAGTATTTTGGGGGAGTTCCTGAAACATTGGTACCCGATAATTTGAAAACAGGGGTTACGAAAGCTCATCGAGAAGAGCCTCTTCTGAATGAAGCCTATCGTGAATTTGCGGATTATTATCGCACAGTCATTGTTCCGAGCCGTGTCCGAAGACCAAAAGATAAAGCAAGTGTCGAAGGGACTGTTGGATATATTTCCAGACAGATTATCGCTCCACTAAGAAACTATCAATGTTTCCATCTTGAAGATTTAAACCAGCAAATCTTTGAAAAGCTAGAAGAAATCAACACCATCGATTTTCAAAAGCGACCAGGTTCACGTAAAAAGGTGTTTGAGGAAGAAGAGAAATCCTACCTTCAACAGCTTCCTCAAACGCGTTATAAACTTGCGGAATGGAAAACAGCAAAGGTTTGATTACGGCCAGTGAAATGTACCACCAATGACATTCTATTTACCACCTAGTGACAAGAAATGTACCAGTAAACGACAAGCTATTTACCACTATGCCTTCTGTATAATTAGTGAGCACACCATCGGGTGTGCCATTATTATTCAGGAGGTATTTTTGTATGGTTCATTATCGAAAGATTTTGGAATTACACGATGAGGGCATCAGCCTTAGAGGCATTGCCTCAAGTACTGGCCATTCTCGTCAAAAAGTAACAGAGATCATCGGCCTTGCCGAAAAGAAGGGGTTAGTCTGTCCGTTAGAGGAAGAAATGACGGATAAGTGGATTGAGGAATTTCTTTTTCCTGAGAAGACACTGGAGGCTTCAGGTCGACAACCCTTGAATTTTGACTATATTCATGAAGAGTTGGCAAAGCCCAATGTCACACTTTCACTCCTCCACCATGAATATGAAGCTGAATGTAGAGCCAGCCAGAAGATTCCATACTCTTATCGTAGTTTTTTGCGTCATTACAGCAATTATGCAGATAAGTACAAAGCTACTTTGCGCATTCGCAGAAAACCAGGCGAAATCATGGAAGTCGATTGGGCGGGTTCCACAGCATTCATCATTGATAGAGATACTGGAGAAAAGGTAAAAGCCTATGTGTTCGTTGCGACACTGCCGTGCAGCCAGTTATCATACGCAGAAGCAAGCTTATCTATGGATTCGCATTCATGGATTACACTTCACAATAATGCGTATAAGTATTTTGGTGGAACGACACAAATTGTAGTTCCAGACAACCTTAAAACGAGCGTTACGAAGCATACGACGCGTGAATTGATATTAAATCCTGCCTACAAAGAGATGGCGGACTACTACAACACTGTCGTCATGCCGGCGAGGGTGCGTACTCCGAAAGATAAAGCTAGTGTAGAAGGTTCGGTTGGAGTTATCTCTACCTGGATTATTGCAGCATTAAGAAATACGCATTGTTTCACTATTGATGAATTGAACGAAGAGGTATGGAAGAAATTAGATGAATTTAATAAGAGACCCTTTACTCGAAAAAAAGGGTCTCGTTGGTCAGCATTTGAAGAAGAGGAGAAATTTGCGCTTTCTCCCCTTCCACTAGCACCTTATAAAATGTCTGAATGGAAAAAGACAACTGTAGCCCCTGACTATCACGTTTCTTTCGATAGCATGTTTTATTCTGTGCCATACGAATATATCAATCGAGAAGTCGAGGTGAGAGTGACAGATAACCTCATAGAAGTATTTTTTAACCATATGAGAATTGCCTCTCATAAACGATTATATGGGAAATTTGGACAGACGACCACCATTCACGATCATATGCCAGATAATCACAAGTTATTCGTTGATCAAACCCCAGAAGTTGCGATTGAATGGGCAGAAAATATCGGAGAATCAACATTAAGCGTAATTCGATATCTTCTAGATACTTCACAAACAGAGAAGCTAGCCCTACAATCTATATTTTCTTTAAAGAAGTTTGAGCGTCGTTACACAAAATATGAGATTGAACGTGCTTGTAAAATGGTGCTCTCAATGACTAAAAGACCAACGGTCAAAAGTATTCAAACGCTACTGAAGACTAACAAAAAGAATGACGCAGAGCAAGAATTAAAACGGAAAACAGATATCAACAAAAATAATTACGGCTTTACACGTGGAGCTTCTTACTATGGGGGAACGGATAAATGATGAATGAACAAACATTAACCAAATTAATCGAGATGAAATTAAGTGGGATGGCAGAAGCCTATAAGGAACAAGCAGCGAATAAAGAATTTCAAAAAATGACTTTTGAAGATAGATTTAGTTTACTTGTCGATTTAGAACATGCCCGCCGAAAGAGTAATAAACTTCAACGGTTAATCAAAACTGCGACTTTTCTTAACTCCAATGCATGTATTGAAGACCTGGAATATCATGAGGATCGAAGATTAAACAAAGAGTTGATTCTGAAGTTGGCTAGTTGTACTTATATCCTTGATAGTCACAATATAATATTAAAAGGACCTACTGGCTCAGGAAAGTCATTCTTAGCTACTGCATTCGGAATATCTGCTTGTCGACAGTTTTTCAACGTTAAATATATTCGGTTACCAGAATTACTGGATGAACTCTCACTCGCTAAATTAGCAGCAGACGGAAGCTATCGGAAGAGCATAAAAAAATATACGAAAGTAGACCTCCTTATCCTAGATGAATGGCTTTTAACAGATTTAACAACGGATGAAGCAGCAATCCTCTTGGAAATTACAGAAGCTCGACATAAGGTTGGTTCCACTATATTCTGTTCACAGATTGATCCTAGTGGGTGGCATTTAAAACTAGGAAAGAAACAATTGCGGAAGCAATACTAGATCGCATTATTCATGACTCCTATCAAATTCTACTAGACGGAGAAGTTTCTATGCGTGAGCGTCATGGGTTAGGCAGGTAACCAAGATATGACCACATTAACTCCAAAAGAGATTCAGAAGATTGAAGAATACTATTATTGGGTGGGATTCAAAAACTGGATTCCTTTCCCAAAGGAATTAAATGAAAAACTTTTAGAAGTATACGGCGAAGAACCTGTTCCTTATAGCTGGACTGAGCAAGATATTTATGAAGGATCTAGAAAGATAATCTTCGATTATTTCATTAACCACTCTAAGTAGTTAATTAACAGTAAAAGCCCTACTAGATTACTAGAGTGTTAATCTGTAGGGCTTTTTTATCCATTGGTAAACGCGTTGGCGTAGCCTGGTAAATTCCTTGGCGATGAGTGGTAAAAAAGATGGCAAGGGTGGTAAAATCTCTTGGCTGTAATCAAGGTTCAACTGAACTACCACATCCAAGTTGAACGAATGTATTATTCCGTTCCGTATGATTATGTCCGAGAGAATGTCGATATACGACTAACCACGGATTTAATTGAAGTTTACTTCAAAGAAGTCCGTATTGCATCACATAAACGATTAAATGGTGAAATTGGCCAGTTTTCTACGAACACGGACCATATGCCTGATAATCACCGATTATATTTAGAACATAATTCCGAAAATAATCGGAAGTGGGCAGAAACAATTGGACCATCTATGACTCGATTTGTTTCTAATATCCTGGAAATGAATGTGGAGAAAAAAGCATTAAACATCCTTAGCACACTGAGGAATGTATCTACGAAATACACAAATAAAGAAATAGAAACAGCAACGGAAACTTTACTTGAAATATCAACAAACCCGACAGTTTCTGTTTTAAAAAGCGTACTGGAGAGAAATAAGAAGAAAAAGCAAAATAAAAAAACGGATATTAACAGGCAGCCCACTACCTCTGAAGACTATGGATTTGTCCGTGGGGCTAAATACTTTGGGAGGAATAATAAATGATGAATCACGAAACATTACGTAAATTAATAGATATGAAAATGGGTGCAATGGCAGAAATATATCAACAACAAAGTCAAAATAAAGATTACAAAAGTATGGATTTTGATGATAGATTCAACCTCTTAGTAGATTATGAGTATGATAGACGTAAATCAAATAAACTTGAACGATTAATTAAGCAAGCGACATTCAGCGAACCAACGGCAGCTATTGAAGACATTGAATATCATCCAGATCGTAATCTAGACAAGAAACTAATACTAGAATTAGCAACAGGAAATTACATTCAAAATCACCATAACATTATTTTAATGGGGGCCTCGGGGAACGGAAAAACGTGGATCTCAAATGCCTTTGGGGTTCATGCATGTCGCCAATTTTACAAAGTAAAATATATTAGATTACCAGAGTTACTCGATGAATTAGCTATAGCAAAATATGAAGCAGATGGTAGTTTTCGTAAGTTAATTCAAAAATATAAAAAGATTGATTTATTGATACTAGATGAGTGGTTACTTACAGAGCTTTCAGAGGAAAACGTGCTTCACGTGTTGGAAATTATTGAAGCAAGGTTAAAGAAAGCATCGACTATTTTCTGTTCTCAATTTTCTCCAGAAGGATGGCATTCAAAACTAGGACAGGCACAAATAGCAGATGCGATTCTTGACCGAATTGTTCATGATTCTTATAAGATTCTAGTTGATGGTGAAGTTTCGATGAGAGAACGTCATGGATTGGGGGCATCAAAATGATTCCATCAGAAGTTGAAAGTCGAATAGCTAGGTATTTTTTGCATATGTATTTACCCGATGAAGTGAGGATAGCAGTAGAAGAAAGACTATTACCCTCCTGCATATGGAATAAAGAAGAGGATTTAGATCAAGATGAACTCGTTCGTTGGGCAATTGAGATTATTGATAAGCAATTAGGAGATAAAAGATTTAGATAATACAAAGAGCTATTGGAACGAATTCTGTTCTAATGGCTCTAAATTATTTTGTATTTTGATAGCAGTGGCTCTTTCCTCCACACTTACTGGCTCAGATGTCCGCAAACAGTGGCTCAAAATTCCGCACTGCCGGCTCAATCTATCCGCAATACTCAGGAGTTTCGTGAGGATGTGACTTTATGGATGGTAGATTATAAGAATCAATTCACAAGAAATGAGCAGATTGCATTGCAGCGACTGATACTTTTCGCTGAAAAGGTGCCAGGAGTTTGTAACGCGAAAATAGGTACTATGCTTAAGAGTATCTATGAGGATCGGGGAGAACTTGGTATGATTTCACGTTCCTCCTTTAAACGGATGCTTCAAAAGGCGATTAAGTTTGGCATAATAACTGTATATGAAAGTGTCAGGAAGAATGGGTCGCAGTTTAGTAATCTTTATGTTTTTAATCGGTACCCCTATTGAAAACAGGAAAAAGCGTTTCTCCTTTTGGTGGAAAAACGCTTTTCTCTTATTAATAAAAGCTATTATACTTTTCGGGAATGATACAATAACATCCTCTTGATATCCTTAGTAAAATACGGAACCTTGGTGATACGGTCGAGCTATTATTGCCCCCATGTGTAACAGGTACCATATCTGCCATAGCAGTACCTGTATCCTTATAGTTTTTTTGATAATATTTTTGTATCCATCATGTTTTTCTTTTTTACTTTGTACACCACCTGGTTGTTTAAATCCTTCAAGAATAGCTTCGTATTGTGTAGTCACTAATCATTCCTCTAGTTTTATTTCTACTTAATTTTGGTCATTATTTAAGACTTATTATGTTGAGTTGTTTTTTTACTTTTACATTCATGATGTTCCCAGCAATCTACAGAGCAAAAGTTACTTAAGCAAGTGGAACAACGTATATAAGACGTCCTTTCCAAACTGCTCATGACATCGTTGCATTTTTTACATTTGTATTTGGTGACAGTTACTTTTGTAGCAATCCATTGGTTAAGATCAGCAAAGTACTTTTCCTTTGTTACAAATTCAGGATGGTTTCGAATGTGTTCTGCTTTCATATTAAAGAATTCCCACAGGAGATTTTGATGTTTGGTATGTATTTTATACAGGACCTTAATCCCCTCATAGGAATTATTTTGTTTATTTCTCACGCTCTTCTCAAATGATTGCTCTGTGGTTTTTACTGCTCTCACGTGTCCTGATGCCTTATCCTGGTATATATAGACCAAGCCTTCTCTTACATGACCGTTTTTTTTGAAGGTACATGTATGGTATGGTTTGCTTAAATGATCGTTTTCGGTATACACACTTGCATACCAGGTTTCTTCGTTTTGTTTATTTGCTTCTTCTACTTCTTCATCTGTATATGTATCTAAAAATCTAATAATTCCTTCGCATAATTCAACTAGAGCTTTCGAAGTTAAGATCTTTCCATGTCCTGTACTCACATAATATCCATTGGACTTTTCATCGTAAGATATAGAGTAATGGCCTTGTTTAAATGTTAATTCCTTCATTTTCTCCTCCTGTTGCGTTCAATATTCTCATTATACCAAGGGAGGAGTACTCATTAAACTAGATTCTCTATCTAAAATACCTTTGATAATTAGAAAACCAGATAAATGACTGCAAATAAAATAAGGTTCATGAATAATAAGAACTGCCCTTCCAATTGTTAATTGTGGCAAACAATTGGTGGAGCAGTGTTCATACCTTTAGCATGTGTCATCTACAATTCTAATAGTGTAAGATTCTTTTCATAATGTACGCCGATCCTGGCTAGCCACTCGTTCTATTCGTTTACCAGGGGAATGCACTCTAAGAACAAGAAGTAAACTTAAGTTTAAGGTACGGGTCCTAGTAAGGTTTATACTTTTACTGTTTCACTATTCTGTAATAAAGGGGTTTCCACACCTACTCCCAGATTCTGTAGCAGTTTAGCAATGGTCAACATACCACTTTCCGGATTAATTTTAGTTTCCAAATAGTAAGTCTCACCTGTTAGAATGGATTCGTAAGTATGGATCGACGCGAATTTTTTTCTTCTTTTGTGAATGGGCTGTAACGCGAATGCATACCGCTTTCCGTTGTCCCCACCTCCAAGAATAAAGCCTTCTTCGACCAGCTGATGAAGAGGAAGATGCTTCTCTTCAATCCACTGCAACGTCTTTTTCCAAAGTTCCGCCACTGTTTTTCCATCAATAACGGTTTCTTCATTCTTATGATTAATGACGATATGAAGCTCGTCCCATCTTTTGTGTATGGTTCTTTGGAATGGGGTTGAGAAATTCCATAGCTCTTCTACATCGTTTTCCTCGTTCAGGATCCATTTGATGGTTCTGAATACTTCCCCGTAAGTTTCGTTCACAACCGTGTTCACATAGTTTCTTTCTTCGCTGTCGTCTTCATTTGATATGTTCGTAATGGCTTTAAACACGTCTTCAAAGCGATCATAAATCGAGCGGACAAGGATGCGTTCTTCTTCAATCGTTGCTAATTTTTCACGTTTACCTTTATACGGCATACGTAAGGCATCTACATACTGCTGAATAATCGGTTTGGCGTAAATGCTTAAATCTGGGTTTTCCAGGCACGGCATGAGAACGATGTCTACTAATTGCTGATAATCAATTCCATTCCATTTGGAGCTGCCGAACGTTGCTTCATTGGATTCTTTGATTTGGCTTTTTGGTACTAAGCCGACCAATAAAAACGTTTCGTCTTTGAATTTCTCTTCGAACTTTCTTAAATACTTGTTACATTGATTCACGTCCACTCTTGCGTAAACCTTTTGCTCGACCGCTAGGATTAATCTTTTCTCCTGGCTAGGATCTTTCTCATCAACGATATTTACCTTAAAGAAAACATCCAGCCTTCCTTTGTCGTCATTCTTTTCAGATTCCTCTAATGTTTCCTGCTCATCGATATCTAGTTTGTTTATATCCTTTTCAGCGATAACCTCCGGATGTCTGAATTGATTCACATTCAGCATGGCCAGATCCGTAATATCATCTAAATTTTCATCCGCCGATTCGGCCACGGCCATTAAGAATCGTTGAAACGGATAATATCCTAGCATATGTCTTTCGGTCGGATCCAACAGCCACGTTAAGAACCGTGAATGCCAGGTTTCTAAATGGGTAGCCCCCACGACATGGAACACATTCGGACGGTCAATCAGGAATTTTAAAGCGACGAATTCTTTATCCATCGTTAATTCATAGAGCATTCGTTTTAGTGATTTCATTGTTGATTCCTCCATTATGTATTATGTATCTGATCCTCCGTACGTTATCTTTTAAACAAACAGGCCTTTGGTCAGTTATTTACTATTTTCATAGGATCGTAGGTGCATATTCCCACGCTCTTTCTCTGATAGATCCTTATAGGAGTATACTAATTAAGGAGAATTTTTACAATTTATTGCCCTTCCCCTTTTGCCAATAAAGATAAGAATCTGCCTAACCCACTCTTATCAAAGCAGGTTAGGCATAGACCCCCTATTCCTCCAAATCATCCGGATAAACCACTTCTTCAAACACCTCTCCGGTTGCTTGATCCTTGACCATGATTTTCACTCGATAGTCCTCACTATCTGCACCATTAAAAAGTTGATAGTACATTCCAGATAAACCAAGTCCAAATACAACAAAGCTATCCATGCTGTTTTCATAGGTTGCTTGATCTACCACCATCGTAAACTCTGAAAATGACTTATTGTACTTGATCTCTTGAATCGAAACAAAGTCTTCATTGTTTTTCATATCCTCAACGGACTCGATGATCCCTGTTTCTAATTCCTTCATCATATCCTTGTGTTTTGATTTGGACATTTTATACGTGACGGAACCGTCTTCGTTCTTGGTTGCTTTAACGCCTTCCTTTTCTACTTCAGCAATGGAAGCATCCACATCTTCTCCTTCAAACATGGAAGCGGGCAAAGTGACTTCTACGTTGAGTAACCCTTTATCCACTTCCACCGCTTCATTGGTTTGTTCTTGATCCGTTGCCTCACTGTTCTCTTTGTCAGCTGCCTTCGATGTGTCCGATGTCGAGCACCCCGTTAAAAGAGTAAAACTAAGAACCGTCATCATTAATATAAATTTTTTCATTTTAATTCCTCCTAATAATATTTCACTAGATTACCAAGTCCAACCATATGCCTTTACATCAATCGTTTTGACTTTGCCTGCGATCTCTCTCGGTACTTCTGGATAGTTTAATTCGAATCCGGCTTCGCTACCTGGATTAACACCCACATCCACACTTCCATTTAACACACCAAGTAACGTTCCACTTTCATCAAATAACGCTGCAGAAATTCGGATGTCATCCTGTAATTCACTTGTGGTATTTTTCACTACTCCTGTTACGGTGTACGGAGTGCTATAGTCATCGGTGGAAGGAATTCCTTTCGTTCCTGACACTTCTAGTAAATTAGCACTTTCTTCGGTTGGATCAAACCCATAATTATAAGTAGTTTCACCGTATAGGGAAGGGTCGGTCATTCCTTCTAGAATCGTCGTTTCGGTTATATAGGCTTGTTCACCAGGACCTACCACGCTTGGGACAGAATAGATCATCGTGGAGGTTCCGAGAATGCCTCCTTCTTGATCTTTGTAATTCATTTGCGTTTCTCCAATTGAGACCGGCACATCGCCTGTATTTTCAAAGATCGCAGAGGAATGTACCCAAACGCTATCAATGGAATCCTTCCAGGCTCCCCCAGTGGACTGGACTATTTCAAGCTTTGGCTCCTCTTGAACTTCTTTTGTTTCTTCTTGTTTTGACGCGGCTTGCTCTTTGGTCCCTTCCGAAGAATGGGTATCTCCTGCGAGTTCATTGCCACATGCGGATAGAAATACCATTAAAGTTACTGCAAAGAAAACATTCAACCAACCTCTCATCATCTTCCACCTCATTCATTTTTTCTATAAAACTAGTAAGTCACCAGTGGTCTGATCCAGTCGCTTTTTTTTCCTGCGAAAAGATACATCCCCTTTAAGCACTTCTTCAATTTCTTCTGCTGCTTTCATATCAAACCATTTCATCGGTGCAAGCAACGAGAAGGCTTGCAGATTCTCGAGCTCCCTTGCGACCGTTCGAACATCTTTTAACATCTTCAAATCGTCAATATAATGTTCCATCGTTAACATCGCGAGTTCTTGATTTTTTTTGTCGGAGTAAAACAAGTCTGCCAATACTCCAATGGCACTTCTGATCTGCTGTTGGTTCATACGCTCTCTCCTCTTCAAAATTCCTATAGTTGAAGTATAAGAAAAAAGGTGGTCCATTTTCGGACCCCCTTTGCATGATTTTTATAATTTTTTCACATCACTAATAGAAAAAATATAACAAAACAACAATTACTTATTGTAAAACGATAAAAAATGTATTAGAATCAATATGAAAATACATTAGCGAGGTGTTATTTATGAAACGAGGTTCAACGTTATTTTTAAGGATGGCACTTGTTTTTATTGCGATTCCTGTTCTGGCTTTGTCTATATTTGGTTTAACATGGTTACCGAAACATCCATTCAATGCCGATTTTGACCACATCCTGTATCCGATCCTAGTCGGCATGTATGTGTCGGTGATTCCGTTCTTCGGTGCACTGTATCAGGCGTTTAAGCTGTTGAACTATATTGATAAAAACGAAGCTTTTTCTGAACTGTCTGTGAAAGCACTACAGAAGATCAAATTCTGTGCCTTGACCTTCAGTGGGTTGTATGTGCTCGTTCTGCCATTTGTGTATGTGGTCGCAGAAATTGACGATGCACCCGGTCTCATCCTTATGGGAATGGTTCCTACCTTTGCTTCCTTGGTCATCGCTGTCTTCGCTGCGGTTCTCCAACGACTATTAAAAGAAGCAATTGATATCAAATCTGAAAATGATTTAACGGTCTGAGGTGAATATAATGGCGATAATTATTAATGTTGATGTGATGTTGGCGAAACGGAAAATGAGTGTAACCGAACTTTCAGAGAAAGTGGGAATCACGATGGCAAACCTTTCGATCTTGAAAAATGGAAAGGCCAAAGCGATTCGATTATCCACGTTAGATGCCATTTGTAAGGCTTTGGACTGTCAGCCTGGGGATATTTTGGAGTATCAAAGGGATGAGGAAAATCAAGAATCGTAGACACATTTCCTGCAACAAATAAAAAGGATTAATGAGCAGATAAGAAATGCTCTATTAATCCTTTTTTTCAAAAGGCATTTTTCTAAAACATTGTTGCTATATACACACTTTTTAGGAAATTAACTATTTGTTTCAACAGCCAATCAGAATATTTTCATCCTTAGAAAAGAGCTACTCTACAAATAGACCAATAAATCCAGCGTTATGCGGGGAAAAATCCGGCATTTGGGATTTTTCCAAAACAACAAACTTTACGAAAAACAACCTTTCATAATTAATAATGACTAATCGCCTGAATAAAGAATTGCGACTGTTTGTAGTTATAGATGTTTTTCGAGTAGTCGAAGGGCTGTCCGTTTGTTAAATGAAAAATAACTTCGAGGCAAAACTTTGGGTCGCTAGGTTCTAGACCTAAATACTCAGCTTCTTCCTTATTCAATTTATCTGCTTGGAGGTACATATCCGAAAATCCAACCTTTAATCCTAATCCCTCTTGAATGTAATGAAAGATCGATTCAGACACAATTTCTTTATTTAAATAAGGTATGATGGCTTTATTATAATAGGAATGCTCCAGACACAAGGTTTCCCCATTAATATATTGAATCCGTTTGACATAATATACATCCTCCTCTGGTCCAATATTTAAATTGTCCATCACTTCTTGTGTAGGCTTAACCACATCTAATTCAATGACCTCAGACGTTGGCTGAGATTCCTCCATTTCTTTTTTAAATCCTTGATTGGACAACAGGCTGATGTAACCCTTCCGTTTATGGCGTCTCACAAAGATTCCGCTTCCTCGCACTTGGAAAACAATCCCTTTTCTCTCCAAAAGATCTAAGGCACTCGTAATCGTGCTCTTACTTACGGCAAATTGCGCCGTTAACGTTTCTAATATTGGAAGCTTATCTCCCTGCTGCAGGTTATGGTCAACTATATATTTTTCAATTTCGCTTGCAATTTGTTGGTACTTTAACATTTCGTCCCCTCATTTGTTCATTCATTTGCCCATATTATAGCACAAACCAAGCAAAAAGATTACATGAATAAAAAAATAATTCATGTATTGAAAAATTATACCTGTACAATTATAATGTGAATATACAAACAACAAGGAAGGGTGTTACTTTATAATGTCAAATATACAAGATAAAGTGGTTATTATTATGGGTGCTTCGAGCGGAATTGGTGAGGCTACGACAAAAAAACTTGCACAAGAAGGAGCAAAACTAGTCATCGCGGCACGTCGTGAAGATCGTTTGAAAGCGCTTATCGAATCATTACCAAATACTGATATTTCCTTTATGGTTGCAGATGTAACGAATAAAGACGAAGTTGAAGCGGTGGTCGATTTAGCAATCGAAAAACACGGCCGTGTCGATGTCCTCTTCAATAACACCGGAATCATGCCACAATCTTTGCTCTCAGACTTAAAAATCGATGAATGGCGCCAAATGCTTGATATCAATGTCATGGGTGTTTTAAATGGAATCGCTGCCGTGTTACCGATTATGCAAAAGCAAAAATCAGGTCACATTGTCACAACTGCCTCCGAAGCGGGACATGTTGTTTTTCAACAAGGGGCTGTTTACAGTGGAACAAAGTTTGCCGTTCGCGCCATCATGGAAACATTGCGCCAAGAGGAACGAAATAACCAAATCCGAAGCACACTCATCTCTCCAGGAACGGTCAACACGGAACTTCATTTAACGATCAGTGACTCTGAAAGACGAGAATGGATTGAGAATCTTCAACAAGAGATCGGGTTACAATCAAGTGATGTCGCAGATGCCGTCGCTTATGCCATTGGTACACCAAAATCGGTTAATATAGGTGAAATCCTCATGGTCCCAGCGACACCAATGGACTAACGGGTGCTCAGGACACCTTTTTTAAATAAAAACTAAAAGTTGGTTCTTTCATGGAGGAAAAATAATGAAACAAATAAAGATCATGTTTCTCCTATTATTAATCATCCTTTCAGTAGGGATTGCTGCATCCTTATCTTTAAAAGTTTCGGTTGGTGTGGGGGCATATGATGCATTAGCACAATCTATTTCTTTCCTATCTGGAATTAAAGTAGGAACGATTGGAATGATTTTTAATAGTAGCTGTATAGTAGGCCAAATGATTCTTCTTAGAAAGGGTTTTAAAATACGCCATCTATTACAGTTGCCTTTGACCATTCTCATTGGGGTTGTAATCAATTTCTTTTTCTATGAAGTTTGGGGATCTATTACAATAGATAGTTATATACTTAGAGTGATATTGTTAATTGCTGCGTTAACCATGGTAGCTTTTGCATTAGCGATCATGTTGGTATTAGATGTAGTCACTTTTCCATTGGAAGGATTTTGTATGACCTTGTCCAAAAAAACCAAATGGAAATTTGTTTACATCAGACAATCGGTCGATCTTTTATGTATCCTTCTTGTCGTTCTACTAACATTTGGGTTCTCATTATCGCTTACTATAAGGGAAGGAACCGTAATTGGTATGCTCCTTATGGGACCGTTAATTGGATTCTTTATGAAGAAGATTCAACCCGTTTTAAGAAAATATGATCTTATCAATGAAGAAGAAGAAATGGTAGCAAATAAGGATTCTGTAAAAGTAGTTTAGTCGGTTAAACCCTTGAAACCAGTTACGACTACCCCCGCAGTCGTTCATCACAGAAAAGAGTGAACAAGAATTATTTCTTGTTCACTCTTTATCTTTTATCTTATCATTTCATCTCTTCTACTGGAATCTCGGTATTACTGCTATAGTTTCCTTACGATTATTTAGATTTTTCGGTAATAAAAAGGATATACCGAAGATGTAAACTCACTTTTTGGAAAAGATAAAATGATCATCAGCATTCCAAACGTGCAGATGATCTGCACGGTATCCGCGTAACCACAACACCCCATTTATTCGTCTCAGATAAAAGCCTTTTGGAAAATCGTCCTCTTCCGTTAGAATTTCAGATGCGATGGTGATGGAGCCGGATGGAGCTTGTTGTTTCTGTAATGGATTCCCTACTTCCCCTTCAGGCTGATCGTGATAGGCTAGTCTTAGATGAGGTCCAAGCTCTACCGGACACAAATCCAAACCCAGTTCGCTCGCTCTTTTATAGATTTGATTGGTAGTTGCTCCCTCATGAAAGCCAAGGTTGCCCACGGTTAATTCCACCGTCTCCAGGCTGTATTTTGTTTCAGAAGTCGTAAACCGATCAGAAGCGAATAGCCTCTTTCCATATTCATTCATCATGATCGAAGATTGCTTCAACTTCTCGATCAGTTCCCCTTTCGAGAGTCCCCCCACCTCTACGGTTCTCGATATAAATGGGCATTCAGGGTAGATCTTTTTATGTGGAATACGCATTTCTATTCCCTCCTAACAAAGGATGAGCGATCATCAAGATAATATTCATTATTTGGTTGTATAATAGTTAACGGTATCATTTTAAAATAGGTATCGGAGGTTCGTCATGGAAAATGAAAAATGTGACATGATACACACAAACGGTGTGAAGGAAAAGAAACTAGAGGTGAATGATGATTACACGATCAAATACCATGCCAATGGAAAAACCATATGGTCAAAAGGTAAAATCATCGATGAAATGCCAGATGGCTATTGGGAATGGTATCGGATCGATGGAACGATAAAGCGGTCCGGGTATTTTGAAATGGGTGAACCTGTTGGTGAATGGATCACCTATGATAGCAAAGGTGAAAAATACAAAACCACCAATCGTGATAAAAAATAATGGTTTAGGGGTCGAACGTGTGAACAATAAAATTCAAAAAATCACCACAAATTTATGGTTTGATCACCAAGCAGAAGAAGCAGCCACCTTTTATACGTCCATCTTTAAGAATTCAAGCATTCGCAGAATCACCCGCTACGGAAAAGAACGTCATGAAAGCCGTACAGAAGGAGCGGTAATGACTGTTGAATTTGAATTGGAAGGCATCCCTTTTGTCGCGTTAAATGGCGGTCCAACCTATACATTTACAGAAGCGATCTCGTTTATTATAAATTGTGAGACACAGGAAGAACTAGACTATTATTGGGAAAAACTTTCTGAAGGTGGAGACGAAAAGGCACAAGTTTGTGGATGGTTGAAAGATAAGTTCGGAGTTTCCTGGCAAGTGATTCCTGCATCCCTTAACGAGATGATAAGTGATGAAAATCCTGAAAAATCGGAAAGAGTGATGAATGCTCTTCTCCAAACGAAGACGAAAATTGATATGGGAAAATTAAGACAAGCATATGAAGGGAATTCTAATTAAAGTGTTTCTGGATGTACTGCGACTTTAATCGAATTTGCCTCAAAATATACACTAAGAGTTGAACTTATAGCTTCAACGGGGTTAGTTGAAGAAGGGATATGCAAAGAAGCATATCCCTATATGTATTTAAACTAATTTCAATGAAATAAACCGTATAATAATTTACCAACCCAAAACGCAAGTAAAATCCAGATTAGAATAAAGAATACTGCAACAAACCAGTTTTTTGGTTTACCATTTTTCCTAATTTCTTCAGCCTTTTCTCGGTTTTCTTCCATAATGTAAGTTGGTATTAATTTTAAAGCCAGTGAAATGCCCAGTGGAACAATAATTAGGTCATCAAGATAACCTAAAACAGGAATGAAGTCAGGGATTAAATCGATAGGACTAAAAGCATAAGCAACCACACAAATAGCAACCAATTTAGCATACCAAGGAACTCTATTATCTTTGTATGATAAATAAAGGATGAATATATTTTGTTTTAAATTTCTTGCGTAGTTTTTTAATTTAGTTAAAGTATTTTGTTGTTCCATCTAACTCCCCCTTGTTAGTAATAATATAAAGTAAATTAGGAGAGAATTAAATCATTTTCACTTTGTGCTTGTGGGGGGCCATATGGCTCTTACGTTTTCTTATGTCTTTTATCAGCTGCATTCGCTATAAATAAGAAAGCAATACAAAAAACAATCCCTCCAACAACCATCATAGTCACCTTTCCGATAGGAAACAAAAGTGATAACAAGAATAACAAGACTCCACTACCTAATAGTAAAGTTAAGCCTATAGCAAATGAGATCTTTTCAGGTAATGCTTTTATTTTTTCCAATTCTATTTCTCCCTCTTTAAGTTAATTGAATAGATTTTTTACTGAACAACCATTTTCTTCGTTTTGTTATTTGTTCTTCTTAGAATAAATGGCTTGCTCAGCCCCAAATCGGCTAATCGTTCGTTCTAATTCCATCCCTAGTCTTTCTAATAGCTTACAAGAGGATGTATTGGCCGTTTGCGTTTCAGCAATTACTTTTGATAGGTTTAGTTCATTTAATGCATAATTTAATAGTACCTGAACTGCTTCTGATGCATACCCTTTTCCCCACCAATAGGGTAACAGTTGATAGGAAATTTCTTGGTAAACGCCGTCGTGGTGAGGGTCCAGAGAAACCAAACCAATAAAATCCTCTGTGTGTTTTTCTCTAACCACCCAATACAAAGAGTCCGAGCCTGCATTCAGCATGTCTTCTAATACTTGTTCAATTGAATGTTCCTCGCGTGTACCACCAAGATATTTTCTTACTTCCTGATTTATATATAATTTTTTCACATCCATGGTATCCGATTTTTGCAAAGTATGGATAAAACATCTTTCTGTTTCAAACAACTCGATTCAACCCCTAAAATTGAATTTAACTAATATACAAACCTAAGACTCTACGACTTTCTCAGTTAAAGAGAATGCAACTAGACAATCGTATCTCTAAAAATTAGAAAGATGGTTGCGTATAACAGAATGTTAAAGACTGCAAGTAACGTCAACACGAATGTCTTTTTTTCTTTCTCATATTTCCATTCCATAAAAGCTCGTAGACTGTTTAACAATGCAAAAAAGAGGATGGTTAATAGAAAGATGTCATCAATAATCAATAGTAAAATTAAATGAACCGTTAATAAGGCTCTTTCTAGCCATTTCTGAGTGTTGTTCAAGGGTTTGTAAATGCCCCATGGAGTTTTCTCAATTTGCAACTTTTTACGTAGATACCGATTCAGTATCCAATCGTACAGAAAAAACAACGCAAATAACCCGAGGATTTTCATAAAAGGGAAACTCCTTTAAGATTTTATACAACTAAATATTACCATATATTTACTTTGACTGATACGAAAAGAGGATAAGAATTGTCCCCCTCCCTCGTCCCTCCTATAAAACAAAAAATACCCGTAGTCGTTAGTGAACGAATACGAGTATTTTTGCTCATTTATAGGCCATTTCCTTAAAAGATGAACTCTTCTTCCGAAAAGTGAATCATCGCACCAACGACTGGCATATGAATCCAAGCTTCATAGACCGGTTGTCCAGTTGCTTTCTGAAGGGCCTCTGCATAGGTACGCAATTGCGGGAGGTAACTCGTCGCTTGAGAGACCCAGTCGGCTTCTTTTCCCGGAAAGCTTTTATGGTCGACAATAATCCAGCCTTTTGGAGTTAATAGCAGTAAATCAATCCAGCCGGATGCCTTTTGTAGACCTTTTTGCAAGTGAACGGGCCATTCACTATGTCGTTTCAGAAGCTCAGGATAGTGTTCTGTTAAAAACTCCTCCAGTCGGTCGGAGGCTTCTAGCATCGACTCGGTGGATAGAGCTGAGATCTTATAGCGGCCCCGAATGGCTTGAGCCAGGCTTAATCGCTCTTCTTTTTCCATCTTCTGATTGTCCGCAGCTAAAAAGGCGTGCACCATTTCTCCCAATAGAGCCATGTCCGGGTTCCCAGAGAGTGGCAGACGGCTACCGATTGGATGAATTTGATTCGTGTCTGTCTCTAGGTTTATATCTGTTTCTTCAGTGCCCAGTTCACTTTTTAGTGCACTCGGACTAAATCTTGCAGGGACAAAGGTGACCCTTTCAACCGTTTTGCCCACATAGACAACATCCTGTTCTTCATTCATTTCAAATGCTGTTTCTGGTGCTTCCTCGATCGACAGCACCCTTACCCTACAAGGGAATTCCTCCCCATCTACAATCATTTTTCCGTCTCGATTATGAAGGGGCACTTCTTCTTGATTGTCGTTTTGCACTCCAATGGCGGATAGCACTTGACGACCGGACACATCGGTCATTTCTTGAATCCATTTTACTTTTGAAAAATCACGTGCGGCAAACACGAGATAATCTCTTGCCCGAGTCATTCCTACATATAATAATCGTTGATTTTCGTCTAGCAGCTGTTGCTTGCGTTGCTGTAGTTCTGGTGCCTCTGCTACATGCGCGTCTAGTCCGACCTTGCTATAGGTTTTTCCATACGGCCATGGCCAATAATACAGCCGACGACCATGAAGCGGATCTTCCACATTAAATGGGGTGGTGCTGACGGCCATCGGTCGATCGAATACCGGAGGAGGACCATTCTTTTCAGACGATTTCTCCAAGGAATTCAGAATCACGAAAGGCCACTCTAACCCTTTGGCCTTGTGATACGTGAGCACTCTTACAGCATGCTCATCCGTGGATTCTGCCACCAGATTTAACTCTTTGTCTCTTTCGACTTCATTTAAAAATAACAGAAATCCAACCGCGGTAGCCGCTGTTCCATTGGTTCCCGCCAAATCCTCGTACTTGGTCGCTAGTTTTCGAAGGGCATCCAAATTGGCTAACCGTTGATCTCCCTGTCCCCAGCTTAGGGCGACCTCGTCCGCTTTTGATGTAACTAATGCCAAATCCAACACTTCGGAAGGGCTCATTTGAACGATTTTCTGACGAGCCTGGTCCAAACCTTGGATCAATGGCTCCGTCTTGATCGTGTCCAATCCTTTGTCTGTTTGAAGCCAATCAGTCAGCCAACGTCCTTCTCCCCAGGTGTCTGAAGAAAAGTGTACCAATTCAGCAAGTGCCAATGTATCATTGGCGTCTACTAAGTAACGCATAGCCGCAACGGCAAAAACGACTTCGGATGTCGCCATCAATCCGCCTTCTCCAACGGTCGCAGAAATGCCTAATTTAGACAGTGCGGTGGCGATTTTTACGCATTCATCATTGGATCGGCATAGAATCGCCATATCCCCGGCTTTCAGCGATCGCGGCTCACGGGTGGTTTTATCGATAAGGATGTACTGTTCTTTTTGACGTAAGATGGTCTGGACACCTGTTGCTAAATGAGCAGCGTCGGCTTGTTGATTTTTTGAATGTAGATAGGACCAAGCTTCTACTGCAACGGCTTGTTCCGGCTTGTCCTCTCGCTTTGGGTCTAATGCGACACGGTCCGCTCTCATCCCTCTGGCTTCAAACACAGGCACGAATATCGCATTCACAAAATCGACTAGAGATTTGCGGGAACGATAAGAGGCATCGAGTATTTCAATGTCCAAATCAGGAATGCTCGTCATCGCGGTTTGCATGAGCTCAGGGTCTGTGCCTCGAAAGCCATAGATCGCCTGCTTCACGTCTCCCACCCATGTGGCCTTTTGGGCGATTTCACGAAGCTGCATATTTAAAGCGATTTGTAGAGGACTCGAGTCCTGAAATTCGTCAATGAACACATCCGAAATTCGGTCCTTTAACACCTCGATATTTGGTTCATTCTTTAATAATTGAAGAGCAAGCGACTCTTGGTCCGTAAAATCGATCAAGCCTCGTTTGCTTTTTTCGACTTTATACGTTTCCATCGCTTCCGACGCACAAAGAAATAAGCCATAAATGGCGTCTTTCATATCTTGATGCAGGCCGGGATGACGGAAATGAACGGAAGCCGCATCTTGTATAGGGTAGGCGACGTCACGACTGCTTTTCCCAACATCGAGCTTACTTAGTTTCGCCCACATTTGCCAGGTGAGTGATCCGTTCCGCTCCCAATCAGCAAGCGATGTTTTGATCAACTCTACCGCATCCAAGGTTTTCTTTGTGGTATCTTCCCCAGGAAGTTCTTGCTTCGCAAAGTTCAGGGCCGCCTTTAACTCGCTGTCCAACTTTCCAGGGTTTTCGAGGGGAGCGGGAAGCCAATTCGACATCGTCGTCCACGAATATTCGGCACAGGCTTTCACATCGTCTGCGCTCAGCCCATTTTCACGAGCGAGCTTCAATATCTCAAGCACCTTTTTACGCCAATCTTCTTGAGCCAATCGTTCAAAAACAAGTCGGTAATCACGATAGAATTTGTCAATTTCCTCCACGGCCACCGTATCAAAAAGGATGGTCGCTTCTGTTTCGGCTAACACCTTTTGAACGGGAGAAAGGCCCATTTCAAGAGCAAATTCTCGTAAAAGCCGGCCAAACACACTATTCATCGTGCCCACATAGCCATCGAGGATTCGCGCGGCTGATTCCGGATCGTTTGCTTCCAGCAATTTCAGACGAACTCGCTCAATCAGTTCATCGGCCGCTTTTGTTGTAAACGTGGTTGCCATAATGTTTTCCGGAGGCACCCCATTTTGGATGGCTTTGACAATTTCAGCTGATAAACGGAAGGTTTTCCCCGCTCCCGCCCCAGCACTTAACATGGTTAATTTTCCGCTCATGTGGTCAACCTCCTTACTCCACATAGATTCTGATATTCACAATACATACAAGGTGGGTCAATGATGGACGCAAAAGAGCCCGCTTCCTCTGCATCACTTGATGGTACACCTGGAGCAATGATCGTCCCTTGTTGAAGCTGAGTCCACACGTCTTCTACCGATTTTCGCACCATGTCATGATTCTCTAAAAGCGATGGTCCGGGTACATGGTAGTCTTCAGGAAAGTCTTCATGTGGCAAACTGTAAAAATGTCCACTACGCAGCATGAAATACGCCACAGGCAGTTCTTCATCCTCATGATCCGCTAACAGCCAATGATAGAGCGTTAATTGGATCGACACCTTTTCCAAGCGCTCTTTATAATTGCTTGGTTTTCTCGACCATTTCGCATCGAAGAGAATCTTTTTCCCGGTACGGGTTTCACCAACCAAATCCAATCTTCCTTTGAACTCGACACCTTCGCTCCACGGTTTTTGCAATTCAAGCTCGGTATGTTGAATCTGAACACCCGCTTGATGTAAGACTTTGAAAAATTGCTGTAAAGAGGTTTGCAAATGTCTCCGTGTTTCATCTCGACGAATGCTATTTTTTGGTTCTAATAGAGGAGCCGCTAACTTTGGCATGAGCTCATCAAATAATTCCCCTGCTCTTAAGCGCACTTCTTGCTCGCTCCAGCTGGATTTTTCAGTAATCAGATGTTCTAGTATCACGTGTCCTAAATTCCCTAACATGAGCGACTCATGAGGGATCGAAAGGGCACTCCCTGGTTTCACTTTCGCAGCATATCGAAACGTCCATTTAACAGGACAACCAATTAAGCTCTCAAAGCTTGTTGCCGATTCCTCTTCTCGAGGGATAACCACTTTTTCGGGTACCTGCCACGTGCGGATGGGTTCTGGGATGTTCCGTTTGTTCAACCCCACGCGTTCAAAGGGTTCCTCAAATAAGGTCACACTTGGCTGCTTCCGCCATTCCGCTGGGTCCAAGGTGAGTTTCTTCTCCGTATGATGGTCTTTCACGACGGCATACCGAATTTCATCCCATAATGGGTGAATGGGGATTTCTTCTCCTTTTACTTTGGCCGGAGCAAACAAAATCAGTTTTCGGTTGGCATAACGGATCGCTTGCTGCCAAGAAGCTGCCTCTCGGCGGCGACGAACATCTTCCTCTGTTAAAAAGACCCCTTGCTCCTTGAGCCAATTCCGTTCTTTTACCGTCCACGTTCGAATGCTTGGTCCTGACATATTCTTAAGAAATCCCCACCAAAGGATCGTGTCTGCTTCTCCCCAAATCTGCCCCGGATGGTTAACCACCTGCCATGGGGCTGCTTCCTCTCCGTAATGAGATAGCTTGGCTCCTTCGCCTAAAACCGAGTCCATGATTCGTCCGACCTGCAGCTGAGAAACAGAGGTCACTCCAAGCGTTCTTACTCCATCTAATACTTCCTGCGCATGCTTGATGGCCTGAGCATAGATCGGGTCATGCGTTCGTTGATAGGTGGATGCGGCCCATTGGCTCACTTTTTGACATATGTGAACGAAGGTTTCTAACGGCATTCCTTCATTCGGGTCATAATACTCGTGGCGAACCCACAAATCCAACTTCTCTTCAAGGTTTTTCCGGCGCTTTTTCTTTTCCTGATCGTCCAGTCCTTCTTCCACCCATGCTTCTTCATAATGGCCAAGTCCCTGCTCAATGGCCTCTGTCCATACAGGACCGCCGATTCCTGGATGATTCGCTAAGGCAGTCGCCAATCGATAACGAATCCGACCTGGAATGGGAGACGTAGGGATCGTAACCAATTCCATCATTCGCTCAACTCGGATCGGGTTCCAATACGTATCAATCGTGAGAGGCAACACCTGAAGAACAGCACGCCATTTTGAAGCCCCCTCTGCCCCGGCTCCTGCCACTCCACGGCGGTGAAGAAGCTCGTCCAATAATAGAGATCCTTCGTCCTTAATAACGACCGTCTGTTCGTTGCCATGCTCCTGTAGCCAGCTGGTGAGAAAATCAGCGGCGTCCCATTCTTGTTCGGAGCGAACGAGCAATAAGCTTCCGTCCCCCTTTGCTTCTTGAGACAGTGACTCACCAGCGAGAACTCTTTTTAGAAGAGAAAGGTCTGTTGTGGGCTCCTCTTGGTTCTCTTTTTCAACAGGAGCTTTCACCATTTCCACTCCATGATGGTTCAATTTTTCGATCAACTGCTTACACCAAGGGTCCCATAAGGTTTCGTCCTCATCGACGATCGTGATGGTGTCGATATGTACTTGTACCGGTTCATTGAGCTTAGCTAGTAGGGCACGGACGCGATCCGGCAATCCCCGTGTACGGTTTTGATTGGATTGCTCTAGTTCTCCTAATAGTTCCAACCATTTGCTTCCGCCCATATGGATCGTTGGGTCCCAGCCAGTTAAGACGAGTTCATCCCGACGACGCAGCAATTCTCTCGCTGTGTTCCAAGAATCGGTTTGATAGGATGGAGAATATAGCCTATTCCCGTTATCGTGTTTTCGTAACATTTCTTGCCACTCAGCAATTCGCAGGTTTTCCGATTGCTTTGGAATCGTTAAGCCTAACTGTGTTTCCAATATCCCAAGTAAGCCGTTGAATCCCGTGACCACCGTACCCGCAGATGCCTCTTGGCCGTGTAGCGCGTCCGGATAAGACGCCGAATCCAGCCAAAAGCCGAGGATAATTTTCATCATTGGTCCTCCTTTTTATCGTTAAAACCGTTTTTTTCTATTATAAACAAAGGGGTGTTCCATTTTTGGACCACCCTACTCTTCATAGGCACTCATCATCTTCTTTAGCTCCTGTTTCATATCCTCTACAAGAGACGGAGGAGATAACACCTTCACATGCCTTCCCCATCCAAGAATCCACCCCTTCAATCCTTCGCTCAGCTTAGCTTTCGCTTTTAAGATAAAGGTGTTGTCATCTCCCTTTCTAATGTCTGCATCCACCCCAAACTTATCAATCACTCCATTGAGGGCGACACGATTTAAGTGGAATTGCAGTGTGATCCATTCGTCTTGTCCACCGAACATATGAAAAGATTGCTGAACATAGCTGCTGATGTCTCTTCTATTTTTCACAAACTTGTTTTCGGTAATCACAACATCTCTCATTCGATCCAACCGGTAGTTTCGAGGATTGTCTTCTTCACTGTATTTCGTATCTTCGCCGATTAAGTAATAAAAGTCTGATTCCCAAATGAGTGCTAGTGGTTTGATCTGGTAATGCTCCCCACCTTTACGCAGTTGAAACTCTTTATCAATATTAAAGTCTCCGTACTGGAATTTAATCAGCTTACTTTCAAAAATGGCATCATGTATTTTATCAATATGTAATTTGATTAGGTTGTAATCTTGGTTAATGGATTGCTGGTAAACAATTGGATCTGGAAGAGACTTTGCTACATGGCTACTTGTCAATTTTTTCACGTTGGATACGATGTTTCTCTTTTCTTCTTCGGTGATAAAACGAGCAGATAGAATCGGATCAATTAACAGTCTCAATTGATATTTTTCAAATAATCGATCTTGGTGACTGTAGTATTTCTTCCCATACTTTTCGGTATTATCAATAATCTCAAATCCGGTATCTTTCAAGATTTCGATATATTCTTTTACTTTTTTCTCATTAGCCGTACATCCGGGTATTTCTATTTGTAATTTTTCCACCAACTGTTTAATGGAAAGCTGATTGCCTTCATCCGTCTCTCGAAGAAGGATTTCTTTTAATACGAGGAGACGGACACCGGTTGTATCTTCAAGCATGGAATTTCCCCTTTTCTTTATCTTTGAAAAAATTATAAAAGCCTAATGGACTTAGTTCAGTATGTCCTGTAAAGTCTGATCAAGGGTTGGGTAGACAAATGTATAGCCTTCATGTTGTAATCGCTCGGGAAGAACCCAACGGCTTTTTAACACTAATTCCGTTTCGGTTTTGATGAATATAGATCCGATTTCTAACATCCATTTCGGACTTGGTAATCCAAACGGGACTCCCATGGTCTTTCTGAGGGTACTCATGAACTCGTAATTGCTAACAGGGGCTGGCGATGAACAGTTGAACACCCCGCTCAGATCGTTTCTATCTTTTAAAAATAGGACAATTTGGAATAGGTCTTCCACGTGAATCCAACTGAACTTTTGCTTTCCGTTCCCTTGGTGCCCTCCTAGACCGAATGTAACTAAATTTTTATAAGGAGTCATGACTCCACCGTCTTTTCCTAAAACGATGGCTATACGTAGGGCGACTTGTCTCGTGTTTTGAAGGTCAAAGGAGAAGAACGTTTTCTCCCAATTGGTTGCGACATCTACCGAGAAACCCGAACCGATTTCTCCGTTTTCTTCCGTCATCGGACGGTCTTCTGCGTGTCGATAAATGGTTGCTGTACTGGAGTTTACCCAGGTCTTAGGTGGATGGGTACACGCTTGAATGGATTCTCCAAGGATCGTTGTAGTCTTCACCCTTGAATTCATGATCTCATTCCTGTTTACCTCGTTGTATCGGCAATTGACTGATTTACCTGCAAGGTTAATTAAGAGTTCAGCATCCTCTAAAGCTTCAACCATGTCTTCCTTGTCTTCCCATGAAATATGCTGTTTTTGCCTCGAGATGATTTTCACCTCGTACCCTTGGTCTTCGAATCTCTTTTGAAAGTATTCGCCGATAAAGCCCGTTCCCCCGGCTATAACCACTTTTTTCATAGGCCTCTCCCTTTCTATAAAAAGCGTTTTCTTATTTCTGGTGACGGTATCATGCAATGATCCTTTTTTCCGAACCATTTGTATCTATTCTTGGCAAGGATATCGTAGAAATAGTCTCGTATAGGTTTTGGTATGATGGAAAGTACGTATAAGAGCTTCCAACCGCCTGATAAATGCTTGCTGATCCGAAGAGCGGCCGCAGACTTAAAGTAACACTTATCGTCTTTTACTAAAATTATGCTGTCCATATGTTCAGGCACTTGGTACTTTCTTTTTATCTCTTGCCCTATTTCACTTTGTAGCGAGGTGAATTTGTATACGGCATTTTTATCTCTTTTGATGATGAATTGAACGCTATGATCACAAAAGTTACATTCTCCATCGAACAAAATAATGTTGTTCATCCCCTCACCTCTTTTCAATATAAGAATATCTAGTTTTACTTACTCATCTTATGCTAAAAAACGAACGATTAATTTCTCTAATCTCTCAATATTAACCATGGCTGTCTTGGACCCTGGCGAATGTTCCAGTTGTTTCTTAAAGCATACTACACTCTCTTTATAGGAACGAACGGCCTGCTCCTCTTCCTTCATATCTAAATAACAATCTCCCATTTCCCGATAGATCTTGCCTCGACTGTTGTGGGCATAAATGTATTCGGGAGAATGCTGGAACAATTCATCACTTTTGATTAGTGACGTTTGGAACGCTTCAATGGCTAATGAGTAGTTCTTTTGTTTTCTATACAATCTTCCAAGTGAGCGATACGCAGAACTGAGCCTATTTCTTGAACTTCCTTGGACTTCTGAAAGCTCTAGCGCTGTTTCAAACGACTCCACGGCGAGTTGAAAGCTTTCAAAGGCTGGACTGAATTGACCGAGGTCGGCATACAAATCCAACAGATCCACTGACGCATGTCCTCGCATTTCATACCCATCCACATATTCCGGTGCCTTCTCGATCACTTCATTGTAGATGGAAATCGCTTGATGGAAGTTTGCTAGTTTCTCTTCTTTTTTAGAAATGGCCTCTGCCAGACGTTTATAGGCCAGACCTTGGTGCGCCCGGATGGTGATGGTATCTTTTAGCTCCTTCGATGACAGCGCCTGCTCATAGGATTGAATGGATTGGTAAAAATGATGAAGATCCTCGCCAAGTGACCCTTCATCATTCTGTAACTCTCCTAATTTTTCGTGCACTTGCCCGAGGGTGGCGTATAGTTCAGCTGATGGTTCACCCCATTCAATTAACCTAGAGCACTTGTCTAAAGCCTTCTGATACGATTGTTGTGCTAGCTCGTATTTGGATTGAAGTTTATAGATTTTTCCTAGTCGTGTGGAAATCCAAGCGATCTCTTGTAGAACTTGTGGTTCTTCTTGGACTTTTTCTAATTCTTGAATTGCACTCACAAACGCATAAACCGCTTTTTCATAGTCATTGGTATTTCGGTACAAGTCTCCCAGCTTCTTTTGAAGATAGGCAATTTGTATCTGACCTTCACCCTGTATTTCGTAAAGCTGAATCGCCCTATTCGCCCGCGCTTCTGCTAACTCATATTGTCCATTTAACAGATACAGTTCACATAGACCTTGTTGTACCAGCGTCTGTACTTGCCAGTCACTGTACTCCTCCGCTAATCTTTCATACTCTTTGATTAACGAACTCCAATGCCCGTTATTGGTCATCACCACAGAGTATTGAGAAAGCCAGTCAACTAATTTATCCGTGGTGAGGACCCTTTCCCCGTGATGAAGGGCCTCCACAAATGCGGTTGGAAGTTCCTCCTGCTGATCCAGTCTTTTAGAATAATAGGTATGAAGAAACGTATGAACTTGCTGGAACAATGAGGGTGTTTGCTCCTCCACCTGATGATACAGCCCTTGCTTCATCAACTTATGCATCGACCAGGATCCGTCCTGATCTAGCTCTTGGATAAAGGAGAATTCACAAAGCTCGGGAAATGCCGTCACAGGATAAAAGGTTTTGAATTCAGTGACGAGCTCGACAAAAAGATCCTCTGTCCAAAATCTTGGAACCGATAAGATTTTTAACGTTTCTTTTTCCGGACGGTCTAAATATTTTAAAAAGCGATGAAGCACTTCTTCTGGACGCTTTGAAAAGTCCGCTACCTCAGGCACTTGTTTTCTTGAAATGAGCTGATACGTATCTACCATTAAGTCTAGATAGTAGGGAAGTCCTTCGCTTCCTTGGATGATCGCCCCTTGGATGAATTCATCTGAAATGAGGCAGGAATTCAGAAAGCTTTTGCAGTCCGTTGGAGATAGTTCCCCCATTAAATGCTGCTCAACTACCGAATTCCACTCCGGATTGCTTTTTTCCCAGACGAGTTTTTCTCGGCCACAAATGACATTTAGGACCGAGACCTCGTCAAATTGCAGGATCAATTCCTTAATCCACTCGTCCCTTTCATCGAAGGAACCGACCGAACGATCCTTTTCCCATAAGGCTTCATAGGTATCGAAAAAGAACACCGCTTTTTTGTTTGTTTTTTTCAACCAACTGATTACATCTGCCGCCCAATACACCAAAAGCATGTCTTCAATATCCTTTGGGTGCATGTCCTTCAAGTCAGCTAGTATTTCTTTGCCAATTCGATTCCACCATTGCATCACGTCCCGGTAGTTGGCTAGGCCATCAATGAGCTTGATCGTCTTCGGAATCCATTGAACGACCGGGAGATTTTCAAGTTGTGTGACTAATTCAGCCACAAAGCTTCCTTCTTCTAAAAATGGAATCGACTTTCGCTCAGACTTCATCGTGATTTGCGATTTCATCCGACTCCAATAAATCGCATACGCCAAATCAAAGGTCGTAAATTTGATGTTATGCTCCTGTGTTAATTGCTGGCGAAACCAAATCAGGGCTTCTGAAGGATCCCGGTGTTTTTCTTCGCGAAAATCAATCGTCACTTTTATGGCAGTGTCATCAAGTGTACTGGTCATATGTTGTAATTCTTTTTGCAATCGTGACTTGCCAATCCCCCCGACTCCATAATAGACGAGTACTTTATATTGCTCGTGGGATAACGATTGGAAGGCATTAATATACGACCGTCTCGGCTCCTCACGATCGGTAAACTGCCGAGACGCGGTTTCTTTCAATTGTTTGATCGAGCGTTTTGGTTTTAGCATAGGTACTCCTCAAAAGGCTTTAGTATATAGGAATATTTTAACATGAAATAATTAGCAGCTGGGTAAAGAAAAATGCCAAGTGAATATCTCCACCTGGCATTCTTCTAATGGCTTATGGTTTAAAAATCGTGCCTCTCCTAGTATTGCAAGTGTAAGTTAGAGGATGCATGAGGAATGATTACCATTGAATTAAACATCAAATCATAGTAATATAAGTACATCAGCTGCATTGTTCGTATTCATAATAAAGTTTTAACCTTTAAGCTGTAATAGGGAGTTTAACATCGAAACACGAATGACAAGTCTCCGTCTATACGACAAGGAGGACAGGCAGGAATGTTTCTGCGAACACCCACTTTGAGGAGTGGTGGTTTAAAACTTTCTTATCCTTTAATACGGCAAATGCGGCACTACATATGAGAGAAACCAGTTTCCATTGGAGACTGGTTTTTTTCATTAGAAAATGGATATCAGTTCTTTTGTATAAGGATGGCGATCGGTACTAAATAGCTGTTCTTGGTTGAACTAATCGACTATCTCCCCATCTTTCATAACCATGATTCTTTGGCTCATTTGGTTAACGGCAGCAAGATCATGTGAAATAAACAAATAAGAAAGATTCAAGGTTTCACGAAGCTCTGTTAAAAGAGTGAGCACGGCCCCCTGGGAAATCACATCTAAGCTTGCGGTCGGCTCATCTAGAACAATCAGATCTGGCTCAATACTGATCGAACGCGCAATCGTTACACGTTGCTTTTGTCCGCCACTTAATTCATGCGGATATTGATTCGCTACATGTGAAGGCAGTTCCACCGCTTCAAGAAGCTGTCGGATAATGCGTCCTTTGAGGTATAGGAAAAATGACTAAGGACGAATTCTTTTCTATACTGTTCATAAGGTTCAAAGATGGATTCTTTTATTTTCAGCTTTGGATTAAGCAGCTGTCGGGTTTTGAAATACGATTTGAATTTTTTTTCGATAAGGATATAATTCACCATATCGGTCAATTTTCTGTTTGGGAAAGAGAATTAGAACTAATGGCTGTATCTGCTAAATTATCGGTAGAAAGTTAAAATCTGTATATTCTTATTAAAGTATGCTTAGTTGAACAAGGATTGGGAAACCATTCTAGTTTGGTTCCCTTTGTTTTTTTCTAATTATCTATTTAACATTTACCACAGCCTTCATAAAAAATAAGGCTGATTTCTTTTTAAAATCAGCCTTACTATCCTACGAGGTAACAAAGAAATACTGTACCTGTTGATTGGTTTCTACTTGCTTTCCATGTAATTGTTCAGTAAAATCAATCCACTTATAATTCTTCAGTTTATTTTCAAGCTTTTCGCTAATTTCATCTTCAATGTCATGCATGACCCTTACCGTTTCTTCTATTGACATGTTGAATCGCTCGGCCGCTTGATGGTGTGGGGAATGTTCCCTTAGAAGGGCTAAGAATTCTTCCCTCGTATCGGATTGCTGAGCAAGAGAATCTTCAATGCTTTCAATAAATTGGTAGAGCTTTCTCCGATTCCTTGGCAAGGAAGCTACAATATTTCTTACGAAAACCTCCATCATTTTTTCATTCATGATCCATGCCCTTCTTTCTTTTACCAGCTGGATTTCTTTACACCAGGGATCTGACCCTTATGGGCAAGCTCACGAAAGGCAATACGCGACATCTTAAATTTTCTCAAATATCCTCTTGGTCTGCCAGTCACTAAGCAGCGATTGTGAAGACGGGAAGGAGCTGAATCACGTGGTAGCTTACTTAACGCTTCATAATCCCCTTTTTCCTTTAGTTCTCTTCTCTTTTCTGCGTATTGTTCCACTAGCTTTTGTCTTTTAAGTTCTTTTGCCACTTTAGACTTCTTTGCCATATTAGACTCCTCCTATATGATAAGCATAATCATTACGATTTATTTTTCTTTCATATTGTATTTCTGAAGGAAACGATCCACTCTTCCGCCTTTATCTGCGAACTTCTGCTTGCCTGTGTAGAAGGGATGGGTGTCCGAACTAACTTCTACTTTTAGTAAGGGGTACGTATTTCCATCTTCCCATTCAATCTTCTCGTTCGATCTTTTTGTAGAACCGGTTAAGAATTTATAGCCACTGTTCACGTCCATAAAGACCACTTTATTGTAAGTAGGATGTGTATTTGGTTTCATATTTTTTTACCTCCGATTATTTTTTATGACAAATGCTCTTCCTTTTTCTCGCTACGGAAGTCATAACACTCTCTTTATGACTTCTCCCCTTCCTTATCCCATGCATCAGACGTCATAACTTTCACTTTATGACCTCTGTAACCTCCTATTTGATACCCAACGAGTCATAAATCTTCCTCACACCGTTACTTCTTCTACATAAAAAGGTGGCAGTGGATCACTTAGCTTGTTCCAATCTTGATCCATTTCCTCTTCTGTTAATAAACAGGCATCTAGGCTCTCTATCAGTTCTTCTTTGTTAAAATCTATGCCGATAAAAACAAGTTCATTCATTCGGTCACCATACTCCTTATCCCAACGTTCCAGTAATTCTGGTTCCTCCTCCAGAATTCTCGCTTGTTCTTCTTTAGGAGCTGCGGCAATCCATTCTCCTGCTCCCTGAAAGATAATAGAGGGCCCAGCCTGCGAGAGTAGACCTGTCATATCGTTTCGAGTCGCTAACCAGAAGAACCCCTTCGCACGAACAATTTCTGATGGCCAATTTTCCAACCAATGATTCCATCTTTCTGGATGAAATGGCTTTCTACTGCGATACACAAAGGAAGAGATTCCGTACTCCTCTGTCTCTGGTGTATGCTCTTCATTTAACTCCTTAATCCAGCCTGCCGCTTGACTTGCTTTGTCAAAATCAAACAGCCCCGTATGTAGGATATTTGATAAAGCAACAACAGAATGTGCACTTTCAACCACTTTCGCCTCTGGGTTCAGCTTTTGAAGCACGGCTTTTAATTCCTCCATGCTTTCTTGACTCACTAAATCAATTTTATTTAAGATAAGAACATTCGCAAATTCAATCTGATCTATGAGTAGATCTACCACTTCCCTTGTATCGGTTTCATCATTCGCCTGTTTTCTATCAAGGAGACTTTCACCTGAAGCAAAGTCATGCCAAAAACGATTCGCGTCAACCACCGTCACCATCGTATCCAGTTGACAGTACTCAGACAGGTTCATTCCTAAGTCTTCATCCAAATAACTAAACGTTTGTGCAACGGGTACAGGCTCAGAAATCCCCGATGATTCGATCAAGATATAATCAATATCCCCTTCTTTCACAAGCCGCTCTACTTCCACCATTAAGTCCTCGCGCAATGTACAGCAAATACAGCCATTCTGCATTTCAACCAGCTTTTCTTCCGTGCGGCTGAATCCACCTTTTTTCACCATGGACGCATCAATATTTACCTCGCTCATATCGTTAACAATAACGGCAAACTTTAAATTTTCTTTGTTTTGTAACACATGATTTAACAAGGTCGTCTTCCCCGAACCTAAGTATCCACTTAAAACCGTTACCGGTACCTTTCTCATCCTCTTCTCTCCCTTGTTCATTTTTAGGAATCATTACGATTTAAATTTTATAAACTAGCAACAATTTTTTCGGCTGCCTGTCTGGCACCAGAAATATTTCTAGCAATTGGGCCGATCTCCAACTCTGCCAACGGTCCCATCACATACAAATGCGGACACCACTGAAGGTTTTTGCTGACAATTGGATAGCCACAATTGGCACAATGTAAATGTTCTTCTTCAATCAGTTTCTCTACCCAGTTGCCAGGTCTTGTTGGGTAAAATCCTGTTGCAAGTAATACATGTCGGGCTTGATAAGACTTAGAGCTTACGTGTAGGGTTAGATACTCCTGTTCCATTGCATAAGAGTTTACTTCTCCGTCAACAATACGTAGCTTTTGCTTAGCTTCTAGACCCTTTATTTTATGAAAGACGTCCTTAGGTACAGAGCCTTTTAATCTAGCCTCTTTTATCTGTTCTCGACGAATCGTATAATCCATCACCCTACGATAGGGCCCTTGTCGTTTTACCCCTAACCAGCCTGGATCACTATCAAAATCATGAACCCGAAAAGGATGACGTTTGATTAAGGTCACTTCACCAGGAAATTCTCTTGCCATCTTGATGGCAAGATGAGCTGCCGTAATCCCTCCCCCAATGATTGCAATCGGAGGTTTCATTTCCTTTAGATTTTCGAGCTTATCGTCAAATATATGGTGAACCTGTTTCGGAGAATGGAAAGCAAGTTCCTTTGCCCAATCAGGTACCAATAGTTGCTCATTTACACTAATCGCTATGACCACATTTTTCGATTGAATCATTTTTCCATCTTCCGTTGTTACTTCCCATCCCCCTTTAGCTTTTTGAACCTTTTCCACTACTCCTCTATACCAACTTTTCTTCAAGTTGAAATCAGAAATTATTTTTTCACTATGGTCGTTAAACAATTGTAGCGATGGACGGTTATACACCCCATAAAATGGGTTATGTAGATCGGTTTGCTTTCCGAATTGCAGCAAACTAAAAGGATGAACATCAATATGATGAACGGACGGAGACCGAAGAAATGTCATACCGATTCTTTCCGTATTTCGTTTCCATCTTGCCATGGGCTCCGAATGGGGATCGATGATACATAGTTTCTCATTTCGAACTTTCCCATGTTTAAGTAAATACGTTGAAATCGTACAGCCATGAATTCCGCCTCCGATCACTAACCAATCAAACATTTTTTGACCTCCTTCCCTTTAATCGTAATTGTTACGATTTACATTCTAAACAAAATGAAAAATAAACACAACCCCCTTTTTGAAAATTTTTGCTGATGCTTCTACCTTTGCTCTTTTCATAAATTTTTCAAATAATCAATTGCAAATCGTAATGATTACTATTATAATCAACATAAATCGAAATTATTACGATTAACATAAAGAGAGATGGTTTTACAGAGGGGTGACGAGAAATTGAAGAAAAAAATGATTTCGCTATTATCTTTTCTAACCGGTTTTGTTCGTATTGTCGGCTTGTAACAGTACTACGTCAACAGAGAGTAATACTGAGAATACGAGTGACAAACTACAAATCTATACAACTATATACCCCATACAATATTTTACTGAGAGAATCGGTGGAGACTATGTTTCAACAAAGAATTCTGAGGACTATTTTTATATAATGAAAGACCAGTTTCCTTTGGAAACTGGTTTTTATTATTTATATGTTTCACACTTCTTAGTTTCTAATTATATCTAGAGTTTTAAACAGTACACGTGAATAAGAGTGTTTGATGTTATTGGTATTTTTCCCCTCAATTGTCTCCACTAGTTTTCCGTCATACATTACCATTATGCGGTCACAAAATTTTCTAGTTGTCACTAGGTCATGTGAAATAAATAAATAGGTTAGTTTATATTGTTTTTTTATATTTTCCAACATGTTTATGATTACTTGTTGCGAATCTAGGTCCAGGCTAGAGATGGATTCATCAAAAATTATCAGTTCTGGTCTTACAACCAAGGCCTTCGCAATACAAACCCGTTGCTTCTGCCCACCACTCAATTGATGAGGATATCTTGAAAGATATGACTCATCAAGATTTACTAGCCTGAGGACTTTCTTGTAGCTTTCTTCCCATGTCGATTTTTCATTTGGATAATAATTAAGAAGAGGTTCTAACAAAATTTCCTTTATTGTCATTTTTGGAAACAGGGATGACGAAGAGTCTTGAAAAACTAGTTGAATATGTTTATATAACCATTGACTACTCTTGTCCTTTATCGACTGACCTCTGAAGCAAATTTCTCCTGATGTGAGAGGCTCTAATTTTGTGATTAGTTTAGCCAACGTACTTTTTCCACTTCCACTTTCCCCTACTAGACCAATACTTTCCCCGCTCGCTATTGTAAAATTTATTTGATGAACCGCCTTAATATATTCCTTTATCACAAATAATGATTTGTTTCTAGCTCTTCTTGGAAACGCTTTTGTCACATTCTTCAGTTCTAATAGGATCAACTTGTCACTCCTCCAGCATTCATCTGAATAATACGATTTGCATATTTATTTATACTTTGTTGATCATGAGAGATTAATAAAATGGTTAGCTGATAGTCCTTCTGTAATTTCTTTAATAGTGTCAAAACCTTTTCTCTATTTATGGCATCAAGTGCAGTGGTTGGTTCATCTGCGATTAATATCTTAGGTTTCATGCTGACCATCATAGCTAATAAAATCCGTTGGCGCATTCCCCCACTAAGTTCAAATGGATATGACGATAATATTAGGTTTGGATGAGAAAAACCAACCTGATTTAAAAGAGAATGTAGGTACTCTTCTAACTCCTTACTCTTCCACTTTTGTCTAAGTCTTAATGTTTCCACCATTTGTTTTTTTATCGTTCTAATGGGATTTAAACCATTTAAAGATTCTTGAATCAGTAAGGAAATTTCCTTACGCCTAAACCTTTGCCATTCCTTCTCGTCAAGAAAGTTAATGATCTGGTCATTATAAATCATTTGGCCTTTGGTCACCTTCCACCGATCTCCTAACATGCCTACCATTGCATGCGCTGTTACACTCTTTCCACATCCACTTGGTCCTGTAATAGCGACCATTTCTCCAGCAAATAATTCAAAAGATATATTTTGAACGATAGGTTTATGATAATAAGAAATTTCTAAATCTTTTACACGTAAAAGAGGCCTGTTTGAAATCAATTTCCTACACCTCTTTCACACTGTGTTTACTATACTGATCACCTATTAATTGACAGGCTAACATAAACAGGAAGAGGGCCAGTCCCGGAAAAATCATGACAAATGGCGCAATCTGAAAATACAAAGTGGCATCATGTAGCATACTTCCCCATTCTGGAGTCGGAGGTTGGGTTCCTAGGCCTAAAAAAGAAAGTGCTGCTATTAAAAGGACAATTTTCCCCATATCCAACGTTCCAAACACCACTAGATTTTGGAGAATAACAGGAAATATATAATACCTCATGATACGAAAATGTGAATTCCCTGACATTCGAGCAGAGAAAATATAATCTTCTTCGCATGTTTTTATTACTAAACTACGAATGAACCGAACATAATTAGTCCATCGAACGATTAAAATAGCCATTACCATATTGAAAAGACTGGGACCTAATACGCCAACAATCGTTATTGCCAGGATAATATCTGGAATGGCAAGGGTGACATCGATGAAACGCATGATCAAATAGTCTAACCTCCCACGAAAATATCCTATAAATAAAGCAATAGGAAGGCTAATAACAAAGGTTAAAAGCATAATGATCACAGAATACACAACACTTACTCTTATCCCATAAATAATTCGTGATAAGATACAACGTCCTAAATGATCCGTTCCAAAGGGATATTCGAAATTTGGCGATAATAGGCGTTTAGAGAGATTTACTTCCAGAGGGTCATGAGGAGATACCCCTGGTGCTAATAAGCCAATTACAAAAATAAAGATAAGAAGAGATACACCAACCATTTTCTTACACTTAAATATATCTCTGACCTTCATGGACATCCCTCCCCTAACGTACGGTTAATCTTGGATCTAATACGACATATATAAAATCTACAATTATATGGACAGTGACAAATAGACATGAAGTAAACACTACATATCCTTGAATGACTGGATAATCTCGCATATTAATGGCATCGATTATATACTTTCCTAACCCAGGCCAAGAAAAAATAGTTTCTACAATTACACTTCCAGCTAGCATAAATGCTAAACTAGTCCCAAGCATGGTTAGCACTGGTAGAAAAGCGTGTTTAAAAATATGAAAAATAAAGATTCTTGTTCTTGAAATACCTCTCATTTTTGCAGCCTTAACAAAAGGTTGATTGTTCAGCTCGAGCATATTTGTTCGAAGGATACGAGCATACACCACTCCCAAACCCAATCCCAGGGTTATAGCAGGTAGCACAAGGTGTTGTAATGTTCCACGACCCATAGAAGGAAACCAACCAAATTGAACAGAGAAAAAATAAATAAATAGAAATCCCAACCAAAAAGTAGGAACGGAAGAACCGACAATGGCCAGCATTCTTCCCACTAAATCCAAGCAGTTATTAGAATAAATAGCCGTAGAAATCCCCAAAATAATCGTCACTAAAAACATAACAAGTAATCCAGCGAATGCCAATTCCAACGTCGCGGGTAGCCTATATACTAATTCCTTTACAACGGGTTCTTTGGAAACATAGGATGTCCCCCAATCCCATAAAAAAGCGTCTTTTAACCAATGAATATATTGACTCCATAAGCTCTCTGTCAAACCTAATTCTTCTCTTAAGGCTATCAATGCTTCTTCAGATGCTGGCACATTATGCTTGGTTAATAGGATATATGCTGGATCACCTGGTGCTAACCTTAATAATAGAAAAGTGAAAGTAGATACGAAAAAAATCACGAAAAACAAATGCAATAAACGGGCTAACCCATAACGAATCATATGCTTCCCTACTTACTTATATCAAGCTGGGAGTGAATATAGTAATACTCAATAGGATGTGGAGTAAACCCTTCCACCCCTTTTTTAGCACTAAATACGGTCTTGGGATGAACAATAAATGATTGTGGCACGTCATTAATAATCAAATCTTGAATTTCAATCGCTACCTGATCACGCTTCGCTCGGTCAGTAGTTTCATTTAATTCATTGATTTTCTGATCAACGATTGGAGATTCATAGTTACTAATATTAGATTCACTACTTGATTGATAGAACATACTTAAAAAGTATTGCGGATCTCCAGTATGCGCAGTTAGCATGCTATACATGGATAAATCCCAATCTTCATTCATTAACGCTTCATCAATATTTTCTACTTGACGTATACTTACTTTTATTCCTTGTTTCAATAATTCACTTTGAATTACCTCCGCCATAACGGTTAACTCCGGACGTTGTGGAAAGGTAAAAAGTGTAACATCAAATATAGTCCCTTGCCTTTCCCAAATACCTTCTTCATTTTTCTTCCAACCTGCTTTTTTTAGTAACTCACTACTAGATAACGATGGTTCTAGTTTCGCAACATTCCCAAATGAGAATACTTCCGGAAAGGGACTTTTTGCTTCTGTACCTGCATTTAGCATAATAGATTGAACAATCTCTTCACGTGGAGTATTCAAATCAACCACTTTTCTAAGAGCTAATTCCTTAAAAAATGGGGAATTCATATTAAACATCAACATATGAGTTCGTAATGATGGAGTGACGTATACTTCAAATTTTTCATCCTTTTCTAATACTGCCATGTTATCAATCGGAATATCTGTCGCACCATCCACATCACCTGATTGAAGTGACATTAATCTCGTAGTTCCTTCTGGAATATACTTAATGATTACTTCAGACAATAGCGCTTGTTCTCCCCAATAATCTTCAAATCTTTCCACAACAAGGGATTCATCTTTTTTAAATTGTTTAAACGAAAAGGCTCCTGTAAGAGCAGGATAACGATTCTCATCATCTATAGTGCTTACATCCGCGATCATTGTAGATGGATCTGCTAAATGAGGAATTAATGCTGCGTTCGCTTGTACAGTGACAATTATTAACTCATGTGCGGATACAACCTCTATGGTTTCAATGTTCAAAAGGTCTTTTACTTTTGGATCCTTCTCTATCGAGCGCAGTAAGGAATTCTTTACACTTGACGCATCCATCGCTTTTCCGTTGTGAAAACTAACATTCTCCTCAAGCTTAAATCTCCATGTAGTAGCATCTTCTTGCGTCCATTCTTTCGCTAACCACGGATTAACTTGTAAATCTTCATCCAACTTTACCAATGTTTCTCCTGTTCCTGTACGCATAACCTCCCAACTATCACTACCATGGGGGTCAAGACTTTGTGGACTCCAAGGGAATGCCAGAGTCATTTTTTTATCTTTTTTAGGGGAATCTCCAATTCCAATAGTTTTTTCCTGGCTACATCCAGAGAACACGATTAGGAAACAAACAAAAAAATACACCATTTTCCCCTTACCATATTTACCCATAAAAATACCTCCATTATTAAATAAAAAAAGCACTTCCAACCGTAATAACGAAAGCGGTCAGAAATGCTTTTCATGATAGAGGGGAATAGGAATCTCACCACATCCAAACTCATTGATGTTGGCATGTATAAGAAGATCCTTTATCAGCATCCTAACCACCTCCCTAAAATCCCGTAGGTCAATCGGCGATGTTAAAATAGGCAGGTCTCCTGACTTAAGGAAACATTCAAACCTTCCCAGGAGTACCCCAGTGGTATATTTGAATGTTCTTCACACTATTGTGAAATTCCCATTACAGTGGCGGGTCCGTGTCGGCATTTAACCGACTTCCCTTTTAAGCGGATAAAGTTATATCTAGCACCTATTTCCAAAACATTATTAAGATGTACTTAGTAATTTAATTTCAATTCCGAAAACCTTCTTCTTTTTACTGACCTATTCCCTTCCAAAACCAGTTGACTATCCTCTAATTATGGTGATGATGATGTTCATACCCATGTTCTTCCGCATATTTACGGAAATTTTCTAAATCTTGCATTCCAGTCGATGTACCGTTTAAGGCCTGGTTCATACGTTCTAACAGTACCGTTCTTAACTTTGGATGATAGCCAAAATACTGTGCTATATCTATTGATACATGCGGATAAGACTCTTTAAACTGTTCGGCCATTTTATTCATTCTTTTCATTAAAATGCCCGTAAATAAAAAATACGGCAGCATGATGATTTTTTTTGCGCCCAATTTAATGCAGCGTTCCATCCCATCCTGCACAGTTGGCGTCGTTACCCCCATAAAGGCACTTTCAACAATAGGTACATTTAATTTCTCCCACAATAATCTGCTAATTTTATAAAAATCACCATTAGCATATGGATCGCTGCCGCCTCGTCCAATTAATAAAATGGCCGTATCCTCATGCTTTTGCTCCACATCAAAACCTGTTTCAGTAAGTCTTGTTTTTAAAATTTCAAAAACTTCCTCATGAACACCTATCGTTTGGCCATAGGTAAATTGAACATCTGGGAAATGCTCTTTTGCATGTTCAATTTCTGCAGGAATGTGCAATTTTGAGTGTCCTGCATGTAATAAAATGATGGGAATTACATGTATTTCATCCGCACCTTTTTCAACACATATCTGAATCCCATCTTCAATATTTGGTGTTGCAAATTCTAAAAAGCATGTTTCTACTAAAAGGGCTGGATCAATGTATTCTTTCATCTGCCCGATAAATTCGCGAACCTCTATATTTCCTGCCTCCAGCCTGCTACCATGTCCAACAAATAATACAGCTTTTTTAATTGGTCCATTACCTTTCTTGTATTTTTCAATTCCTTTTATGCGGTCTTCGCTGCGCTTCCGCACACCGTGCTCCATTGAATAAATGATAGCATCTTGTTCAACTGCCTCATGAACAATATCACGAGCGGTTTCTTCATGTTGAACCGAATACCATGTCCCTTTTGGGTAATCAATTACTACGCATTTATCTTTACAGCGGCCGTTACATCGTGTACGGGATGTATGAATATGCTCATCCAAACGGTTTTTACGGATTTCATCACGAATTTGCTGCGTGACCTCTTCAGCTCCTGCTGCCATACAGGTTGCCCCATTGCAAATAAGTAAGTGACGCTGCATTTGTGTTAAATCCCATGTCGTCATAAAGTTACCTCCCTCTCTCCATCATCTTGGACCCTCTATATCTCTTTGTTATATCAACAGAGCCTCCGATTAAAGCACGTATATTAGAGGTTAAAACGAAACTTAGTCATGTAACTTCACAGGCTCCCAACTAATGATCGCAGCATAGAATGTGTGACGGTATACATACTGGCCATTCTCCATAGCAATAAAACCTTCGAGTGATGCTTTCACATGTGCCATATCAAACTGGGGTGATAAGATTTTTTTGCTTTGTGCTTCATATAATTGCTGCAACGTATCATAACGATACTCACGCTCCAGCTTGAGCATTTCACAATTTGCAAAAATCCCTAACTGATACAGCATATTGACGATGGTAATATAATCACGGCGAGGATATTTAATGTAATAGCCAAACTGCTCATCTAAAATAACGTAATGCGGCTGAATAGGTCCTGTTGTTAAGCCAATGATGGCTCGCTTTTTGGCAAGCCGGTTCATTTTTTTCAACGCCGCATTCATTTCATACATACGATAAAAGCAGTTCACCCCAATAACAACATCATGTTGCTCAATTTGCGCTTTTTCCCATTTACTATGAACGAACCGAACATTTGCATCGTTTTCAAAGTATTGTTTTAAATAATCAAGCACACTTTCAGAACCATCCACTAACGTTAATCTTTTGACGTTTTGACGGAGTTGAAAGGTATAATTGCCCCAGCCCGGCCCCATTTCAATACAAGATGCATTCTGCGGGATATGCTGTTTCATTACTTCGTAAATTTTTTTTGCATAGTTATCTGTTTGCTTGTATGTTTTTTTCCTCATGGACTGAGCCCAAAATGCTTCTTCCAGTTCATCATCAATCATTCGTTCTGGCATCTTGCCATGCCAGTTTAACATGCCTTCTTTCCACAGCTTTTCAAAATCAAAGCGTAAAGGGGATCCTTTTTTCATTGAACTTTCTCCTCAATCTCGACAACCTAAATGGACAATCCTTCTCTGGTGAATTGGGTGCCTGTTTGTGATTTAAATATGGCGTCCTCAATGCTTAAAACTCAAGCCCCTTCATCGCTTTAACATCATGATCAGTATAATAATGTTTTGTAGCATCAATCGTTGACACTAAATCAGCTAAAGCGAGTAAAGATGGATGAGCAGAACGGCCTGTGATTATTAGGTGCATCGTTTTGGGACGGTTTTGTATGGCCGCTAACACCTCATGTAACGGCAATACATCATCGATTGGAAAACGTGTGATGGCTAACGCATTATTCAACTCATCCAGCACTAAAACATCTGTTGTTACATCATTTAGCTCTTCTTTTACTGTCTGCCAGGCTTTCGCCAGTGCTTCGCGATGCTCCTCCGGTGTTTTCGTCCATGTAAAACCGACACCTAATTGCACGGTTTCAATACCGAGTTTTCGCAGGGCAATTTGTTCACCATATGTACGTTCAGGTGATTTAATAAATTGAAAGTATTTCACCTTCATGCCGCGGCCAATTGCACGTAATACTACACCAAGTGAAGCAGTTGTTTTTCCTTTGCCTTCTCCTGTGTAAACTAACAACATCCCCTGTCGAGCCATGTACTAACCTCCCTATAACCACGTTGTTTTTTCTGCAAATGGTGTACGCTTTTTTACGGAAGTAATCTCTTCTGCAGGGTAACCAATGCATAACGTGCCTACTAATTGCTCTTCATCCGTTGCACCAATAAAATCATGTAATGCTGTATCATGCACTAAACCGACACCGCGTGTACGCCATACCATGCCTAAACCCAGCTGTTCGGCTATTAACCACATCGACATAATCGCACTGCTGACTGCAAAGGTATTATCTTTGGTTGCTCCTTCATCTCCAGCCACAATGGCTGATGTCACCACAATGACAAGCGGTGTTTTTGTGATGGCTTCCATTGAGCTTTCCACTAAATGTGGTTTTGCTGGGAAACGCCTTTGTAAATAATCAAGCGCCACCTGCTCATAACGTTTTAAGCTGTCGCCCTGTAATACATAGAAATGCCAGGGTTCACGCATACGGTCATTTGGTGCAAACGTTGCTGCTTCTAATAACGTCTCAATTTTGTCCCGTTCCACTTCGCGAGTTTCAAATTGGCGAATCGCTCGGCGTTTTTTTAATACATCTAACATAATTCATGCTCCTTTTCTATAAACCAGGCAATTTGATCCCGTACACTAACCACCTCGCCAACTAAAATCATAGATGGATTTGAGATACGATGGATTTGAATATCTTGTGCAATCGTGGAGAGATTGCCTGTAATTGTACGCTGATTTTTGGTTGTGCCCCATTCAATGACAGCAACAGGGGTTGTTTCACTTTTGCCATAGGTTATTAAGCTTTTCGTAATATGAGCGATATTGCCTATGCTCATATAAAAAGCTACTGTATCAATTTGAGCAAGCGCGGACCAATTTAAAAAGTTCTGCTCCTTTTCTTGACGGCCATGACCAGTAACGATCGCAAAGCTTACGGCATGATCACGATGTGTCACAGGAATCCCAGCATAAGCAGGCGCAGCAATCCCCGCTGTAATACCAGGCACGATTTCAAATGGAATATCTGCTTGCCGTAAAATTGCGGCTTCTTCTGCACCACGCCCAAAGACAAATGGGTCACCGCCTTTTAAGCGGAGAACCTGCTTACCAAGATTGGCTTGTTCCACTAGCACACGATGAATTTCATCCTGAATCAGTCCATGCCTGCCTGGTTCTTTTCCACAATAAATCAGCTCGGTGTCTGCTTTCGCATGTTTTAGTAATTCCGCATTCACCAGTCGGTCATATAAAATCACATCCGCTTGCTGAATGCACTCTAATCCACGAATCGTCAATAGTTTTGGGTCACCAGGACCAGCTCCTACAATATATACAAATCCGCTCAACGTATTTCTCCTATACGCTGCCGCAGCCACGCTTCACATTTTTGTTTTTCACCTTGTTCCATCCATTGTAATAACTGTGGATTCAGGAGCTCTGCTAATAGCTGTTTTTTCGCATCACCCGTAAACACTTGTAAAATCCGCTGACGTGCTTCCCTTAAAAATGAAACATACTGCACGTAATGTACTCCAAATTGCTCTTCTAATTCCGTCTTTACTTGGCGGGTCAGACCTGGACTTGCTCCAGACGTCGATACAGTCAATACGAAATCACCACGGCGAACGACGGCTGGGTTGATGAAATCAACACGTCCTTTTGCATCCGCACGGCTGAGTAATTGCCAATGCTGTGTCGCTTCTTCCACTGCATTATTTACCTCTTCGTCATTTGTTACGGCGAAAACCAGTAATGCATCATCTAAATCAGCAGGTACAAATGTCTTTTCTTTCCAAGTCACAAACCCTTCATTGATGTAGTGCTGCAATTTTTCGGTTACCGTTGGGCTTATCACTGTCACTAGTGCCTTTGTTGGCAATAGTGCTTCTACCTTTTGACGAGCTACATGACCACCCCCAACAATAACAACCTTTTTATAGTCAATATTCATTAATAGTGGGAAATAATTCATTGTTTATCCTCCAAACATGCTGTCAGCCAATTTTTCACAAGCTGTGGATTTGATGCGAAATGAAAGTGTGTATAACCAGCAACAATATTTTTATGAAGATAACCTTCCTGCTGAGCACGAAAACGGCCTTTACTAAAATAAGCTGGTGATGTATGTTCCCCCTCATAAGTCGAGTAATGGAACTCATGACCTTTTGCCTGCTCCTCTTCATTGATTAGAAAGTTGCCTGGTACACCTGTAATTTCCCGGTAACCAAGTGCCGCTAATTTATCTTGCATCCGCACACGTCCTGGAATGATCCCGAGCATTGGGAATACCTGTCCTTGACGATTCACAATTTCATCTGTTAAATACATAAAACCGCCGCATTCCGCTAATGTTGGCACCCCTCGCTCAAGCGCGGCTCTTATCGATTGCTTCGTTTCCTCATTTTTTGCCAACCTTTCTGCAAACTCTTCCGGGAAACCGCCGCCGATATACAACCCCTGGGCTTTTTCTGGAACTTCCTCATTTTGTAATGGAGAGAAGTAATGCAACGTGGCACCATATATACGGAGTAATTCTAGGTTTTCTTCATAATAGAAGTTAAAGGCCGCATCCTTTGCAACTGCAATATGTACTTCTTGTTTTTGCGGCTGTACATCAAAGATAGATTCAGAAACGTCCAATGATTGTGTTTTTGTAATTTCTAGAAGTTGTTCAATATTCACTGTTTCTTCGATTGCTTCTGCAAGACTATCAAAATATGAATCTAAATCACCACGCTCAATGGCTGGTACTAAACCCAGATGACGGCTTGGCATCAAAGGGACAGCTCCTTTAGGCAGATAGCCAATGACAGGAACTCGACATTCTTCTTCAATTGCTGCTTTGACAATTTCAAAATGGCTTTTACTTCCTAATTGGTTGGCAATAACACCCACAATATTGGAGCATTCATCTAACATTTGAAATCCTTTGACAATTGCAGCCGCACTTCTTGCCATACTTGCTGCATTGACAATTAAAATGACGGGACTTTTTGTAATCTCACTAATATGAGCAGCAGATCCTTCATTTGATAATGGGGATTTGCCATCATAAAACCCCATCACTCCTTCAATAATAGCTGCATCTGCATCTTTGCTCGCTCTTGCGACAATGGCACGGACTGTATCATGGGACATCATGAAACTATCAATATTACGAGAAGGGCGTTTTGTGACAGCTGTATGATACGTCGGGTCAATATAGTCTGGGCCGCATTTAAAGCCCTGGACTGTTAATCCACGCTTCATAAGCGTACGCATGATGCCGATTGTGAATGTTGTTTTTCCAACACCGCTTCCTGTGCCGGCTAGAACAAATCGATTCATTTTACTTCCTCCTCAAAGTTGACACGTGCAATGGATATAGTCACATTTCCGCTTTTCTTTTTCTTCAGCAGTAACTCTTTCGCATTCGCATAACGCAATGCGGCCGGTTCACTGACCCCATATGCACCTGTATATTTAAAGACTGTTTCCGATGGGTTTTGCATCGGTATTTCATTTAGCTGGTCAGGTGTGTAAGTTACAAACGTCCAGTTATGTTTAGCAGTTAATTCAAGAAGGCCTGTTTCGTTCCTCTTTAAGTCGATGGTCGCAACTGCTTTGACACTTTTTTTACTTAAACACAGCTCCGCTAGTGTTTCATCAATGACTTGTTCAATTTCTGCCATTGCCGTACCACGATTACAGCCAATTCCAAGTACAATTGATTTTGGGCGATACATAACTCCGTTCTCTAGCAGCGACTCTTCATGTGCCTCAACTAAACGATCTGTAATAAGCAGTGCCGCTTTTGGCTTTGCCATAATCGCTTCATTTATCGTAGGGTAAATTTTCAAATGGTCCGGCATTGAACGATCGTACATCCACCAATTTTTTTCACCCGTTTCCTGCACAATTGCAACATGCTCTTCATTTACAACCGAAGCACTAACAGGTGTTAATTTTTCTTCACTATCCCAAACCCACCCAAATTGGGCGCCAAATAAATCTACCGGAATTGTTTTTTGAACATCTGATGCGGTTGTAACAACAGGTGCTGCACCAATCGCATTGGCAAATTCATGGGTTAAGGCATTAGCACCGCCAATATGCCCTGATAAAACACTAACAACATACTGACCTTTATCATCTACCACTAACACGGCAGGGTCTTTCTTTTTATCAATCAAAAGCGGAGCAATCATACGAACGACAGCACCGAGGGAAATGATGCAAATGATTCCTTTATACTGCTGGAACAAAGCGGGCAATAATAGGCGAACCGTACCATCAAATAACTGAATATGACGGGTCTCTTCGTCCCCCTGTTCGAATTTCTTCATATAATATAGGTCCGCATAGGGGAATTTTTCAGCGTAGCTTCTTGCATGTGCCACCCCATGTTTCGTGATGGCAACGAGGGCGTATGGTTTTCGCTTTACAATAATAGGGATTTCACCTTCTCGTAAACTAATCATTCCCCTTCACACCTTTGCGGAAGCCATGAGTAAAAGTTTTGTCATAGAGCTTCGAACGATAATTTTTTTCATGGATATGCGGGTCTAATGCCCAGCCTGCTAGAATCATCGCATGCTTACGAATGCCATTGACACGCATTGCCTCATCTAATTCAGCCAGTGTTGTCCGCACAATTTTTTGGTCAGGCCACGAAGCACGCTGTACAACAGCAACTGGTGTATCATCCGCCCAGCCTGCTGCCTGCAATTCTTTAGTAATTTTCTTAGTTAATGTCGCACTTAAAAACATGGCAATCGTACAGTGATGGCTTGCCAGTGCCTGTAATTTTTCAAGTTCTGGCACAGGTGTACGCCCTTCAGCCCGCGTTAAAATGAGGGTTTGAGTTAAATCAGGAATCGTCAGCTCTGCACCAACTGCTGCTGCAGACGCAAAAACAGAACTTACACCTGGTACAACTTCATAGCTAATATGATGCTGCTTCAATAGAGCTACTTGCTCCATCGTTGCCCCGTACATCGCCGGGTCCCCTGTATGTAAACGTACAACCTTTTTGCCTGCGTCGACACGCTCGACAATACAATCCACCATTTCCTGAAGATGCATCCCTGCTGTGCGGATAATTTCTGCCGACTCCTTCGCCTCCGCAACTAACGTTTCGCTTACGAGTGAATCCGTATACATCACAACATCCGCTTCTTTTAATAGCTTTAAACCTTTCACCGTGATTAAATCCGGATCTCCCGGACCTGCTCCGATAATCCAAATTTTTTTCATTATTTGCGCACCACCATACATGACAAGTAATTTAATTCTGCACCCCGTAGTTCATTGATCTTCCAAATTACCTCTTCATCAGATGTAACTTTTGTAACGACATGTGCTTTCTCTAATAAATTCATTTCCTCCAGTAGATCGAGCATTGCGTCTATAACTTTTGCTACTTTGATAAAGACGATTGCATCGTGGTCTTCAATTACTCGGCGCATTTCTTCCATATCCTCCGTAGCCGGAATCATGGCGACCTGGTCATCACCATCCGCCAATGCAATCCCTAAGCGATTAACAGAACCATTAAACGACGAAATGCCTGCGACCGTTTCAATCGGAACATCAGGGTACATCGATTTCATTAAGTTCATTAAATGTATAAATGTGCTAAACAGCATCGGATCCCCTTCAGTCACAAAAGCTACATCTTTTCCTTGAACTAAATAGCTATAAATAGCTTCCACTGATTTTGTCCACTCAGTTCTTAGAGTATCTTCATCTTTTGTCATGGGGAATACTAAACCAAGCATCTCTTTTTCTGCCGGGTTAATATACACTTCCACAATACGATGGGCATAAGATTTGCTGCCCTTTAATTTTTTGGGGTAAGCAATGACCGGACTTTCCTGCAATCTGCGAAATGCTTTTACTGTGATTAATTCTGGATCTCCCGGCCCAACACCTAATCCATATAAGGTTCCCATTCTCATGATTCTTTTCCTTTCCTTGCCGTCACAATATAGATTGGATTTAACGGTTCAAAACGTGTTAAATTTAAGATTGGCTTACTTTTTGAAATTTGTACCTGTAATATCGTTACTTCACAGCCTAATGCTTTTAGATGCTGCAGCGCTTCTGCCAGATTTTCAATCGTGGCAATATTCATAACAAGTCGTCCATTTGGCTGTAAGCGTGAAATACATGTTTGCAATAAATGCTCCATATTTCCACCGTTTCCGCCAATAAAAATCGCATGCGGATCTGGAAATTCATCCAGACGGTCAGGTGCCTTCCCCAGCACTGCAACAAAATCTGTACGATGTTTTAATTGATTTTCCAAGCAGTTTTTAAGATCACCATCATTTTTTTCAATGGCATAAACGGCACCTTCCCTAGCCATTTTCGATGCCTCTATTGCAACTGAACCTGTGCAGGTTCCAATATCCCAAACAATGCTATTTTCCTTAATTCCTAACTCCTGGAGACAAAGAGTCCTAATTTCTTTTTTCGTAATTAATCCTTTATCTGGCTTTCTTTGAAGAAAAGCATCATCCGAAATTCCAATAGAGGCGCGTTCGACCGACACTCGTTGTTTTAAAACCACAACATTCAATGGAAAAAAGGAGCTTTGCTCCATCTCGTCTAAGGTAAAAAAGCGGCAACGTTCGTTTTCACCTTGTAGATTTTCAGCAACGAAGGCATCATATTCTGTCATTCCAAATCGCTTTAAATACGTTGCAATTGCCTGCGGAGAATTCATTTCATCTGTTAAAACAGCAATTTTTTTACGCCCATCAATTCTTTGTGCAAACCCTTTTATGGATCGGCCGTGCAAGCTGACAATATACGCATCCTGCCAACTTTCCTTCATTTTAGAAAAAGCGAGCTGTACCGAGCTGGTATAAGGATAAATCTCTAATGGAAGCTTCTTCGCAAGAACACTGCCAAGTCCATAAAACAGTGGATCACCGGATACTAATATAACGACATTTCGTGTTTCTTGCTGTAATTCAGCTGTTAACACTGACAAACCGCCTTTTATTACTTTTTTTTCTTTTTTGAATTCCGGAAAAAATTGCAAATGACGCTCCCCGCCTACAAGTACATCACATTCATCGATCCAATTTGTATATTGGGGGAGCAATCCTTCCGCGCCATTATCCCCTATACCAATCATCTTCATCCAATTTGTCAATATTCTCAGCCTTTCCTAAACAATCTCCATTCATGGAATACAAGGTTGTCGACACTTTCATTTCAGTGTTCATATGATTAAGTGCATAGTAGCAGCAGTTTTTGCAAAGTGCTGCAAAGAATGCCTCGTTTCCCTGAAGCATTTCACCAACTTGTGAAGCTGTATTCGCCTGTAAAATTTCTTGCTGTGTCTCTTCATCAACACCCACTTTATTGGCTATACCTGCTAAAAATTCAAAACTAATCGGTGCACTTTTTGAATGAACCATCATCACGCCTTGGGCAACTTTTGAGAACTTCCCCATCATCCCTACTAACGAGACACTCGAAATCTTCTTCCGTGCAATATTTTTTAACGTAAAACCAACAAAATCGCCCATTTCGATAAATGCTTCTTCTGGTAAATGAGGATACTGCTGCATAGCATATTTTTCACTGCGTCCACCCGTTGTAATGACTAAGTGCTCACATCCTGATTCTTTTGCTACATTGATGGCTTGTACAATACTTGCCATATAAGCAGAACTGGAAAAAGGAACCACTGTTCCCCGTGTACCTAATATCGAAATTCCACCGATAATGCCTAACCGCCCATTCAATGTTTTTTCTGCAATTTCTTCACCATCTGGTACAGAAATGATTACTTCAATTCCACAATCCAATTTGAATTTTTCAATTGCCTCTTGTACAACCCCATAAATCATTTTACGTGGCACGGGGTTTATCGCTGCTTGACCAACTGGCACCGGTAGTCCCGCTTTTGTCACTCGCCCTACACCAACCCCGCCATCTAAATGAATGCCTTTTTCTTTTGAATAACAAACGGTACTCTGAATTCGTGCTTGATGGGTAGCATCCGGATCGTCCCCGGCATCTTTGATCGTTTCGCACATTACCCTGTCTTCTGACACTTGAAATGCGGATACTTTAAATGTTGCATACTGACCAGCCGGTAAATAAATCGTGACTTCATCTGGTACCTTTCCTACGACAAGAGCGTGCAATGCTGCCTTTGTCATGGCTGTTGCACAGGCTCCTGTCGTGTAGCCATGGCGCATTTGTGAAGGGTCTTTTTTATTTCGTTTCTTTTGCTCGTTCATCCGCCATAATCGAAATGGCATTAAGTGCAGCGACTGTCACTGTACTGCCACCCTTTCTCCCTACGTTCGTAATAAATGGAATTCCTTCCAGCACTGCTAACTCGGCTTTCGACTCTGCCGCTGAAACAAAGCCAACTGGCATTCCAATAATTAAATCCGGTTTTGCCTCACCTTCTTTAATTAAACGAATTAACTCCAACAGCGCGGTTGGCGCATTACCAATGGCATAAATCCCTCCTTCATGTAAACGCGTTGCTTTTTGCATGGAAATAATAGCCCGTGTTGTTCCTTGAGCCTTTGCTTCCTTTGAGACATCTTCATCCGCAATATAACAATGCAAGTCCCCGCCATGTTTTTGGAATCGTTTGCGGCCAGAACCGCTTTCAATCATTTGTACATCCGCCACTACATGACGGCCTGCTAAAATCGATTGAATCCCTGCCTCAATGGCATCAGGTGTAAAAATCATGCTACGGCCTAACTCAAAATCTGCTGAAGCGTGAATCACCCTCCGAACAACTAGCCATTGCTCTTCTGTAAATGAATGTTCACCCATTTCTTCTTTAATAATGGCGAAACTGTGATCATAAATCTTGTCTGGATCTACCGTTATAGGAATAAATTTTGTATTAAAGTTCATGTTTGCCAAGAATAAAACCTCCCAATAGTTGAGTTACTTCTTCAAAAGAAGTACAAAAATTTTCATATGAAATCACTGGCCTTTTTATTAAAATAACAGGAATCCCTAATTGCAGAGCAGCTGTCATTTTTTCATCTACAGATCCCACTTTGCCGCTTTCTTTTGTAATCATTAGAGTCACATTGAATTGCTCACATAGCGCTTTATTTAATGATTGCGAAAATGGGCCTTGGATCGCAATAATGTCCTTTTGTTTAATACCTAAACTATGGCACTTTTCCATATTTCCTATATTCGGAAGCATTCTGCAAATAAGCCGGATTTCATCACGTATTAAATACTTGGCGAATATCTCTAACGTTTTACTACCTGTTGTCAGCATAATCGTTCCTTTATGAGATTGAGCTAATTTAGCTGCTTCTTCATAACTATCAACTTGTGTAATTAGTGGAGATATAAACTGTTCTTCTGGCCTTTCATAACGAATATAGGGAATATCACATGCTTTTGCTGCTGCCATTGCGGTTTTCGACGCTTCTTCCGCATATGGATGGCTGGCATCAATGACACAGGTCATCTTTCGCTTCTGAATTAGCGCCATCATGTCATCAACTGATAACCGCCCTACCTGATATGGAATATGATGGGCATTTAAACTTTCGGCTGCAGATTCTGTGACAACTGTTGCTAATAAAGGATAGCCTTGGTTTTGCAATTGAATGGCTAATGCTCTCGCATCACTTGTGCCTGCTAAAAATAAAATCATGTGTTCCTCCTAATCTCCACATGGTGCCGGCTCGACTTCAATTTTGGAGCTCATATCCTGGTAGTTAAAATACTGAATACTTTTCACGCGTTTAAAATATTTAAAAAGGCGTTCATTGGGATGGGCATTTTGTTTGTACTCTTCAATAATTTTCGTAAGTAACGGCAGCAGTTGATCGGTTTCAATTCCCTCTGCTACAGGCTGTGCAGCATGGGCCGTACGGCCAACCGGCTTTGCGCCAATAAATAAATCAAATTTTTTCTTGCGGTAAACGATCCCGATATCATCGAATACTGCCCGATAACATGCCATACCGCAGCCGTTGAAACCAATATGTAATTCTTTTGGAAGCTTTAAGCCCCCTAATTTTGCTGCTATTTCTTCTGCGTATGGAATCGATTCTGCTTTTTCCCCGTAACAAAAATCACAAGCTTTTACATTTAAAACATCGCCCACAGGCATGACAGTTAAATGATTCTGTTCTAGTTTTTCAACTATCGATTCAGGCTGTGTTGTTGGAATCTTTACTAAAAAACGATGATCCGGTGTATATTCCATGGTGCCTGTGTCGCCAATGGTTTCTGCCAATACGCGCATTTGATCAGGCGTAATAAATTTATTGGCAACACCAGGTGAAACAGCAAATTCAAATATATCTTCGATTGGCTGCTGAACTACATGCAGATGTTCTATTTTTGATTTAGTCACCATGGATAAAGCCTTTAAGGCCAAATCTAATGAGGTAACTTCTTGTTTTTTTCTTTCAATTTGCTCATACCCAGCTTGCGCTTCCCCGGTTTCTTGATTCAACGCCCATGGCTCGGCTTCCTTTTTCAAACGCTGATGCGGTTTTAAGCTTTGCTTCTCTTCACCTAAAGTATATTTTCGCTGATAACCTCGAGGGGTAATGATTTTATTGTCATAAAAGAACGTAGAAGAGTTCCCAATAATAACCGTTGTTAGCATTCCAATATCATGTTCAAGCATTTCAGCCAGTGTTGTGAGCACAACATTTTGATTTTCACGATAAGCACTTTTCACAAGTCCCACCGGTGTTTCAGGAGAACGATATTTTAATAGAATATTTTGTGCCTCTACAATTTGTCGTGTTCGCCGACCGCTTTTCGGATTATATAAAGCTATTACAAAATCCGCCATCGCAGCTGCTTCAATACGCTTTTCTATTACAGTCCAAGGCGTCAAATGATCACTTAGGCTGATCGTGCAGGAATCATGCATGACTGGCGCCCCCAATAAACTCGCACAAGAATTAATGGCTGATATACCTGGAACAATTTCAACCGCAATTCCATCTTTCTCAGTCCAACCCTTCTCAATCAGCACTTCATACACTAATCCAGCCATGCCATATACCCCTGAATCTCCGCTGGAAATTACTGAGACAATATGACCTGCTTCCGCTTTCTTTACTGCATCCTGTGCACGTGACACTTCTTCAGTCATACCCGTACTGACAATGGATTTTGCTGTTACCAAATGTTCAATTAGCTCCACGTATGTTTTATAGCCAATAATACAATCACTTTGCTGCAAGGCAACTACAGCTCGATTAGTAATATGCTCCCGATCACCGGGACCGAAGCCAACAACAAAAATTTTCCCCTTTTTCATAGGCTTTCCTCCAAATAAAAATGCCTGTACTCCTTTTAAAGGGAATACAGGCATGTGAAATGACAGTATAAAAAGCATACTGAAATACAAAAACAATAGGTATAATTGTCCCGCCTATACTTCTCCCACCGAAAAGCAAGTGTCGTTTAAATAAGCAGGTTTCCTGACTTAAGCTTCTTTTTACTCTTACACCTTCCCGATTTCTCAGTGGCATTGTAATTTCATCAGCTCTTACAGTAGCGGGGGCTGTACTAGACTTTCACTAGTTTCCCTTTTACCTCACAAATGTGAGCACTTATTTAAATTTAATTATTAAATTTTTTATAAATATACCATATAAACTCGGTTAACATACTATTTTTTTGAAAATTTAATAAAAACCTCTACTAGAATATTCCACTTAATGGAAAGGCTATTAGATATACTTAATCAGCTGGTCTTGTTTAGTAAAATACTTTGTGTTCTTATAAATAATTGTCAATATAGGCAAAAATATAATTACCTTTTGGTTTGAGAATGGAATAAATATATCAATAATAGCTAGCAAAACCACGAAAAAATGGGACAGTGAACCTGTCCCCACATGATCCACCAAGAAAATTGATGTGCTCTTATCCTAACAAATTTTATTTAGGACTTACATGTATGCCTTCACTCTCTCGCCAATCTGCGTAAAGTATACGCTTTACATTATCATATCCATTGGTAGTTAATTGGTTATCTAACCACTGTTGATCAAATCCGAGTTTATGTAAATTATCCCATAAAATTTCCCCATCTATAATTAACGATGTTGGGAGGTCTACTGGACTTTCTGGAAGATTGAGATCTTGCTTGTCTGGTTTTTGATACTTGGATTTTAATAATAAACTTATTTGCCCATTAGCTTCCAATATACCGTATTTGACTTCGCGAACTGAAAAGACATTATTTTGACGGAGTATACTCAATACTTGATTTACATCCAATNTAGGATTGCCTAATAAGAGAGAGCGTGTCGATTTATTTTTTAGAGTCATAAACTCTATTCCCAACATAAGAAACGTCCACAATCCGATGGCATATAAAAAATGAAAAATCCCTACCTTATCTTCATAAATGTTATTTCCTAAAAAATCTCCAAGTACTAACACAAAAACTAAGTGAAACGGGGTTAACTGATAGATGGATGTTCTGCCTGTTATGATAATGATAAAAAATAAAGTTGCAAAACCAACGATGACTTTGATCGTCAGTAAACCAATATTAACTTCTTCCAAAGTTTTTTCCTCCAATTTAAATTTTACTTAGTTGTAAGATCTTGAGGTTTAGATAAAGAGGCTAGTTTTAGTATTAAAGCTCGAGTTACAATTCCAACAATGATGTAATATATGAATGAATATCTGTATCTCCACTCTAAATAATTAACAAGTTTGACCCACTCGCAAAAGGGTTCACCTATATAGGCATATGTTAGTGCCATAATGATCTGGGCTAAAATAAAAGATTTCCATGTTCTAAAATATTGATATAACAACATGTAAGCTAATTAAAATCAGAAAGATAAATAATACCGGTTTTTTCAACTTATAATAATGGAGAAAGCACGCGAGCACCCTGTTCAACAATGCGCTCGGTCAGGGATCGTTGCAACAAGTCTTCAATTCTTAATGGTACAGAATCAGTAAGATCCCTCTCGAACTGCTCTGTGAGTTCCCTTGCCACATCAGCACTGTACACGACTTGACACACCTCATAATTCAGGCGAAAACTTCTCATATCATAGTTTGCTGAGCCTACGGCAGCAATCTCCTCATCGATGGTCAACACCTTCGCATGTATCATTCCTTTGTCGTACTGGTAGATTTGAACTCCAGCTTCTATAAGTTCTCCGTAATAAGTACGGCTTGCAAGACCCACTATTTTTTGATTATTGTGGCGAGGAACCAGCAATCTTACACGGACACCACGAGTTACTGCTGTCTTTAATGCCATGATAATATCCGTTTCTGGTACAAAATAGGGTGTTGTTAAATCAATAGTCTTGGTCGCCTGTGTTATACATATAAAGTAAGCTTGCCGAATGACTGGGGTAGGAATTCCAGGGTTTCCTTCCAACGTATGGATATACGCTTTATGCAATGTCCTAGTTTTTCCGGATATGTCCATTTCTTTATCATCAAGGGTGCTCAACTCTGATCCCAATTCGGCTGACCATTTGGAATGATCTGCTCTGCCGATTGAATTGATTTTCGTTACCTCTGATTTTGTTTTCAAGTTTGTTTTTGATTTTATCCTTTCCGGCACAGCGATTTCCCAATGAACATCAAAAACAGTCTGCAAGTCGCCTGTTGCTTCCCCTATAATTTGCAAATGAGTGTCCCTCCAAAATCCTACGTCTGGCTTTAATCCTGTATATTCATACCCAACGTTCATACCGCCAGTAAAGGATTCCTTTCTGTCAATCGTCACAATCTTACAATGATCCCGATAATTCCAATTGGACAAAATCCAGGGAAATCGCAGAGGAAATATTGTCCTGCATTCTATCCCTGCTTCAACCATCTGCCGGATTTTTTCACGCGGGAATTTATAACTCCCCAAGCTATCTCTCATAAAACGAACCTGCACTCCATTTAATGCTTTTTCGATTAGCAGTTCTGTGATTCGATTACCAATTTGGTCGTTCCGATAGATGAAATATTCCAGATCAATGGTTTCTTGGGCTTTTTGCAGGGATACAAGGAGTTGATCATATTTTGCTATCCCATTGTTAAACACTTGGACTTGGCCCATTCGAAGCCCATTCACAGTGAAATGCCGTAAAGCATTGGCAATTACCGATGCTGAAGCACCGAATGTCTCAGGTAATTTGTTAGATTCATTTTTAGAACAGGTCAATCTTTTTCGATGAATAAACTTAGGGTTTGATATGCTAAGATATAGCCAGAAACCAATGACAGGTAAAAAAAGGACGATTATTATCCAATTCAAAGCCTTGGCAGGCCGACGAACTTCCCAAATTGCTATGAATAAGATAAAGAACGTATTTAACAGGTATAGATAAAAAATCCACTCCAACTGGAATCCCTCCTTCTGTTTCTCTTAACATGTACAAACTATGTAACCAGTATACGAATATGAAGGGATTGTCTGTTATATATTATGGACTACCTTTATAAGAACTTGTATAAGATATTAAGAACGAAAAAAAGAGAATTAAGGTTGGGAAAGTTCTGACATCAAGAAAGGCGTAATGATCTGGGCACTGTCCTAACTAGAGACTTAGTGATTTTGAAAATTACCATCTGGTAATTTCCTAAATATAGGTATAATTTTTTATAAATTTGGAAAATGAAAGTGGTAAATGCAATAAGGAGTAAATAAGAGAAAACATTAATTTATAGTGGGAGGAAATCGTCTTAAAATTAGTCGTTAACATCTATTTTGTTAATGGTTAATGAATGATCGGTATCTCTAACAGCAGCATAAAAAAATCTTTGATTTGAAGATATCCCTTTGCCTTTCTTCCAAAATCGCATATTCAATATCGTGAATATCCGGATATCCTGATGTTCTTAAATTAGACAACAGCTCAGGTAAAGGATATCTACTTTCCTTTAAATTTCGATTAAGATAAAAAAAGAATCGCTCCAAAATCATGAGGGGTAAGTTGGGCTAGAGCTGATTTCCCTAAAATTTTTACTGCTACAATAAACACAATATAGATAAAAATAACTTTAACTAAAAAAATAGACA
>NZ_JBHLUU010000028.1:0-91700 GCF_042433785.1 Robertmurraya beringensis
AGAAGCGATATAAGGTTAATGGTTAACTGAAATTAGATGGGACGCCGTATGCGGTGAAAGTCGCACGTACGGTGTTAACCGGGGGAAAAGTTGGAGATAACATCAAATACTTACCTATCGGAACTGTCCAAAGGCTTTAGAAGATCTGAATGATCGGCTGGTAGTTCTATTTGCTTCGATACATTCAATGTAAATTCAGAGCTTTTAAGTGCAGACTTATCATAGCTGCCGTTTACATCCTTCACACTAAATACTAGTGTCCCAGAGAATGGTGCTTGAAATAGCTTACCTTCTTGCTTACCCTCTTGAACGGCATTGATTTCTTCTGAATGCTTTCCGTCTTTTGTTTCTAGGTATAAGGAAAGCTTGTAATCAAATTGACTCGCTCCATCTAGGACGAATTGCAGATTATCTCCTTTTTCCACATCCACTTTATATAAGTATTCTTGATATGGCATCGTGATTTGTCCCTCTAGCTCTACTGGTTCCGTAAGCTTGACAGGAGCGGCCTTTACAATCATTTCTTCAACGGTTAACTTTTTTGTTAATAGGGTTGGTAACTTTTTCACATCGTACTGCATAGCCAAGACAGGATTCACAAGACCATTTGCGTATTTTACATCAAACCCTATTGCACCTAAATCTTCTGCTGTTTCTTCTAATATGTATTCAATCTGAGCTGGTGTTAAGTTTGGATTTTTTGATAATAATAGGGAAGCAATCCCCGATACCATCGGAGTAGCCATCGATGTTCCGCTCATTTTTACGAAGGTTGATTTTTTCTCATAATCATACATGGTAGAATAAATATCTTCACCTGGAGCTACAACATCTACAGAAGGTCCATAAGAAGAGAAATAGGATAGTTTCTTATCACTATTAACGGAACCAACACTGATTACACCTTCGTATGCAGCTGGATAGCTAATCGTGTCGTCCCCTGTATTCCCTGCAGCAGCAATAACAACTACGTTTTTCTCAGCAGCTTTTTGAAGAGCTTCTTCAATGAGTGGAGACTTCATTGAACCACCAAGACTCATGTTGATAACTTTTGCTCCCTTTTCAACGGCATACAGGATACCGTTTGCAATCGCATAATCACTTGCACCCCATCCACGATCAAATACATCAATTGGGAGAATCTTTGCATTTGGATTTACTCCATATCCGCCAATTCCATTCCCTTTATTTGCAGCAATAATACCAGATACATGTGTTCCATGATAATCAGGTGAGCCCGGGTTCATTGGATTTACGGTATTATAACTCGATAATAAACGTCCTTTTAAATCCGGATGTTTTGAATCGACACCTTGGTCAATAACCGCAACAGTTACGGCGTTTTTCCCAGCTAATTTTTGAGCCTTTTCTAGCTGCAAAAGAGAATTTTGGTATTGAGAACTTGCTTTCGGGTCTATTCCTAGCGGCTTATAAAAAACCGACGGACTGACAGATTTGACTTCGTTAAGCTTTTGATAGTTTCTAATGACTTTATTTAAATCCTTCTTGTTAGTTACCTTTACAACAGCATATTTCAAATCAGAAAACTGCTTTAATAAGGTTGCACCAGCTGCTTTATGCTGCGCAGAAGTTAAAAGCTTGTTCATTTTGATAACAAGGGTGTCTTCGCTTACTACCTTTTCATCAGTAGTATTGATTTTTGCTTGTAACTGAGGTTGATTTGCTGTAACCGCAGCAACTTCTTGTAAACTACTAAACTTCGATTCTGCTGCAGCTGTTGACAACGGGATAAAACCGTTAGCTAGTAAACCTATTCCCGCTACAATGGATATAGACTTTTTCCATATCTTCATTTTTTCTCCTCCTTTTTTCACTATTTCTTTTTTGAACTCACATATAAATAGAATCATATATCCTAATAAATAGCAAGATTTTCCATAATAGGAAATTCGACAATAAAAAGGCAACCGATGACTTTTATCGGTTGCCTGGGAAAATTATAGATTTGTATAGATTGCACTATTTTTGTTAAAGAGAATGTAGTAGCCAGAACCCACTTCTAGTCTCGTTCCTTTTAAGTTGTACACTCTGAACTGTTGTCCCTTGACTAAGGTTTTTACAACTGCCCCATTTCGATCGTATAAAGGTGTGTTGGCTTTGATGGAGACAACTCCTTTATAGAAAGATACCTTTTGTTGCTTTCCTACGTAATAGCCACCGCCTACATAATATGCTTGATCGTCGTAGCTATAAACTTTAATGGTTTCTCCTGTTCGTAAATAACGATGGAATTGTCCGTTTGGTTTATATAATACGGACTCATTATTAGGGATATAGAGACGTCCAATAAATAGATTCATTTTACTACTATCCGCAGCCACCACATAGTTTCCACCTAGGTTGTAATTATTACCGATGGTTCCATAAACCTTATATGAGTTCTTTCCTTTTAATACTTTCGCAACTGTGCCATCTGGTGCTATCAATGGACGATCGTATTTTAAATATAAAGTTGCTATTGGTAGTGGGTGAGTGATGCTATTATCTACATTTGGAATCTGTAATTGAATAGACTTGATTTTTTCATAGATAGATAGAATGTTCTGTCCATAATTTGTACCAGGGACCGCCCATCTTCCGTTCAGGTCCTGCCAGTTTGGTGCGATTCCTCTTGTAACATAATCAAATCTTGGATCGATCTTTTCTGTCACTAGCGGTTCTTTGTTGGCATATGCTTTTAGATGCTGAATTTGTGCTCTGACTCCCTCTTCAGGTGTTGAGAAGGTTGCACCCTGAGCCCCTCCTCCTACTGCACCAATGCCAGAATAATTATTTTGTTCTGGCTTCACATCTCCACCGAAAGTGAAATAGCCTGTCTCATGAATCGCTTGAGCAAATGCAATATCCCCACGAATCCCTTCCATACGTCCGATGCTTAAATAGAGCTCCGCTAATCTGTATATAGTAACCCCCATTAATTTAGGCTCTGGATTCGATAACAAAACAAAATCTCCAAGCTGTTTAGAGGTTAGAATAGATGAACCTGCTATAGGAACGAATACCTCCCCAGCCTTTCCCTTTTGTGGATGCATAACGAAAATAGTAGAAAAGAGAAAAAGAGAAGCAAGTAGAGACAGATAAATCTTCTTCATTATTATTTGAACAACTCCTAAACCTATTTTCCTATTATTTTACTATATTATTAGAACCATCAGGGAAATATTTTCGGGAAATTCCAAATGGGTGTCTGTCACCCTTCGTGGACAGTTTGCTCTATTTTGTCCGTCTGAGGCGGACACTCACTGACTTCAATACCTAGCCGCAGATTGGATAAGTAACTTGACGCATTAAAGCCCTTCCAATAAGGAAGGGCAACTAATTAAAATGATTAATCAATATTTAAAGTAAAGAACTCTAAACTGTATTTATCTTCTTTTAAATTGTAAATCGGGCTAGAATAATACCATATAAGTGAATTTCCTTGTACAAGTGGGCTTATGTTACCTGGTGAAGGTACGCCTAAAAGTTTTTTTGGCTTTTGAATTAATTCTCCATTGCCGTTTACAACAGCAAAATATAGATCCTTATTGTAGTTAGTACTCATATTTTCCTCTACCCATAAGATCACAAATTTATTATCATTGATTTTACTTATATGAGTTTCTTCGATATTAATGCTTGACTTAGTATTGTCATTTGAAATCTGAAGTAGTTTTGGTTGTGAATCTGTTTTTTTCGGAACAACACTTAAAATAACATTTTGCTTATAAGCACTTATGACTAAATAGTTTGACTGACTTACTTCCAAGCCACCCAAAGATGCTCCAGTATAATTATCGCCTATCCTTCCAGGAAAACTAATTAAATCCACTTGTCTAGTAATCTCGTTTTCTCGTTCAACTTGTAATACAATAGCACGTGGATAAGCATCCCCATGGTCTACATAAACTGTATCTTCTCCATCAAACCGGACATAGGTTGCGAAGGAATGACTTACATGGTTAGCTGGCCATTGTCCTCCATTATTGATCAATTTCATATTTTTCATATCAACTAAAAAACTTATATTAGACTGATGACGTAAACCATCATCAGTTTTGTATCTTAATCTAGCTGAATGAATGACTAATTTTCCATTGTAGCTATCCATTGTAACATTACTACCATCAAAAGGTTGAGCAACATATACATCCTTAATATCTAATTGAGCAATTTTTTTCCACCTATTATCATATTTAACTAACCTATAGACGGGTTTTGTATTTGACTCTTCATAATTACCTTGACCATATAATATATAGTAGTAACCATCATTTCCTTCATGAAATCCTCCAAAATTCAATGATTCCTTTTGTACCTTTGTTTCTCCACTTTTATTAAAGAGATGGTCAAAGTGTAAAATTTTTATATCTTCATAATCAGCGTTTAATATGTTTATACGACCTAAGTGATCCTTAAATATGTACCGCTTTGAAGGATAGAACCAATTAATATAGGAGTAGTCCTCCGACTCTTTTAAGCTTGAAAGCAAATTTGATGAGGTAAAGGATAAATTAGGATACAATAGAATGGGCTTTGAAGCTTTCTCGTCTTGAAGGGTACAATGGCTTAAATTTCTAATTGTCTCTACTTTTATTCTTGTAACTGCCTCTAGTTTTGCCTTACTGGGAGTTTCATATTTTACTTTTGAATCCCGATCTACATAATACCCTCCACCTACACTAAGCATTCCAGGTTTAAAAGCATAAATACGGTAAATTTCACCCTTATTCAAGGTTCTAGTAAATACCTTTTTATCTCCATCAAATTTAAATAACGAGGTATTATGAAGAACAGTTAATCTCCCAATTTGACCTACTTTAAGCTCAACTCCATCCCAATATACTTTATCAACTACACTGCTTTGTCTTTGTCTACAATCTAATGATTCTGTAGCTTTTATCGATGAAATATTATCCCACAGCAAAAGAGCAAATACTATTAAAATTACTCCAACCTTTTTCAAAAAGCTCCCCCCTTTAAGTAAAATTATAATGCATATATTTCCCAACCCGAATGAAAAGAATAAAAAAACTAACCATAATTGAGAACACTTTTAACAAAGTTACCCTTCACATATATAAAAGCCATGCACTTCAAAAATGCGAGTGCATGGCTTTTGAAATTATTTACCTTGAAGCTGTTGAAGCTTTGTCTTTGATGGAGTTTCATATTTAATATGAGATTTCATATTCGTAATGAAGTATCCTCCACCAACACCGTACTGTCCACCGTATTTACTATTGAAGTTATAGACACGATAGGTTTCACCTGGTTTTAAGATACGAACGAACTCAAGTTTATTAGTTGCTGTACGTTTCCATAGGTTAATAGCCTTATTAACTGTTACTCTTCCAATTTGACCTTTTTTCAGAATAGCCCCATCCCAGTAGACAACTGGAGTTGGTTTTGTAACCACAGGTGATTCTGGTTCTTCTTCTGTTGGAGCTTCTTCTACAGTAATACGCTTGTCCACTGACACGTTTACCTTACCTAGCTTTTGAATATAAACAATTAATGCTTCATCTAAAGCAGGGAACTCATTGACGATCGCACTTTCTTTAAAGGACACATACTCATCGCCACCTGCAGCCATGAAATCATTGGTTGCCACTAGATACTCTGCCTTCATATCCATAGCTTTCCCATTTAATTCCATAGAATGAACACGCTCTCCAGCTGGCTTATTTACATCAATAGAAAATGTCATCCCGGCAATATGAGGAAATGCACCCTTTGACTCAGGATAAGCACTTACACCATTTTCAAGACCCGCCTTAATTTGTGCCCCTATAAGTTTCTTTGTAACAATGTAATTTCCAAATGGTAGAACAGAAATAACTGAACCTTTTGTGATATCTCCCTCACTGATAGAAGCACGAATTCCTCCACCGTTTGTGATTGCGATATCAGCACCTGTCATGTCTATCATTGCATCCGTAATTAAGTTTCCTAGATTAGTTTCACCTGTACGAACACTCGCACGTTCACCGTCTAAGAAAACAGCTGTTTCACCAATTTTTTCAGATAAGATTGTTTTTTGCTTTTCCTTAATTTGGTCAACTACAGCTTGTACAGCAGGATCAGGAGTAATGTTCGCCGCTTCTTCTTTTGTTACTAGCTTTGCGGTTTTATTGACAATCTTGCTTCCTTCAAAAGTAAGTTCTACTACACCTAGATTTTTTGTATATTCACCAGCACTTACTATTAAAGTATTATTCTCTCCATTTAAGCCTTCAACAAGTGTAGAGTGACTATGCCCATCTACAATTAAGTCAATCCCTGGAGCTTCCTTAGCTACTTTAATAGAAGTATCTGTACTAGACTCATCAATTCCTAGATGAGTAACAGCAACAATGGCATCAACATTTTGAGCCTTTAGTTCCTGTACCATGGCTTTTGCTTCCACAACCGGATCCGTAAACGTTAGACCTTCTACATTTTTCGGATGAGTCTTATAGTGTGTTTCAGGAGTTGATAAACCAAAGATACCGATTTTCAATCCATCAATTTCTTTTATCTCATATGGATTTAACAATAATGAACCATCCTGTTTACGGACGTTTGCACTTAAAACAGGGAAAACAACTTTATCTTTTAATTCGAGTAATCTCTGATAGCCGTAGTTAAAATCATGATTTCCTGCAGCCATCCCATCATAACCAACTGCATTCATGACGTCTGCAATACTTCCACCCTGTTCTAGGGTTGCAAACGTTGTACCGTGAAACGTGTCACCTGCATCAAGTAGCAAGGTATTAGGGTTTTGCTGTTCGTACTGTTTTAACATCGTTGCAATTTTTGCGAACCCCATTCCATCATTCGCTGACTCTTCTACTCTTCCGTGTGAGTCATTCGTATGAAGGATCTGGATTTTCTTAGTCGTTGTGCTCTCAGCCGCATCTGCTATTTGGAGCGCTCCCCCAAAACTAGAACCAAAGACTAGTGTCGAAACTAAAACGATTGCACTCTTCTTTAAAAAACGCATATTTCCCCTCCTAAATTGGTCTTTTTTCATAGTACAAATCTATTATATAAAATATTCTGTAAAATTTGTGTAAAAGATTGTAAGATTTTAACGAAAAAAGGAAGAAAGGTGACAGACACCCTTCGTGGACAGTTGACCCTGTTTTGTACGCCTGAGGTGGACACGTATATAAAAGCTACTTTATCGTCGAAAGTTGTTATAGATAAATTACAATTGTCAACAGATAGAACTACGCCCTTGACATCACCCAATAATTTCGTATATGATATTTCGACAATTTCTGTTATTCTATTTTATGTAGTACATTAAACCTAAAAACATGGAGGATTTTGTTGTGGCAAATAGAGTAAGTACGAAGAAACGCAAATGGCCAAAGGTCTTAGGAATCATCTTACTGGCACTTTTCATCGGTGCTGGAGCCTATGCCTATTCAATATACACTTCTTTAACAAAAGCAGTTGATACGATGCATCAACCGATAGATCGAGAAAAATCAGATAAAAGAGATGAAGAAGTAGTTTTAGAAAAGAAGGTTCCATTTTCTATCCTTATGCTTGGAGTTGACGAACGTGAAGGAGACCGCGGACGCTCTGATACAATGATTGTTCTCACAGTTAACCCAAATCTAAACTCTGTAAAAATGTTAAGCATTCCCCGTGATACACGTACGGAAATTATTGGGAATGGTACTACGGATAAAATTAATCATGCTTATGCTTTTGGTGGAGTGGAGATGTCTCTGGATACAGTGGAAAATCTATTGGACATTCCGATTGATTATTATATGCAGATAAATATGGAAGGCTTTAGCGATATCGTTGATACTGTTGGTGGAGTAACCGTTCAAAACGATTTAGACTTCACTTATGAAGGAGTACATTTCCCTGAAGGCGAAGTGACATTGAACGGAGAAAGAGCTCTAAAGTATTCTCGTATGCGATATGAAGATCCACGTGGAGATTTTGGACGTCAACAAAGACAAAGACAAATTATCCAGGCTGTTATCAAAAAAGGAGCTAGCTTAAGTTCTTTAACCAAGTATGATGAAGTATTTGAAGCCCTTGGTAACAATGTTAAAACAAACCTAGTATTTAGCGAGATGGTAGATATACAAAAGAATTACAAGGAAGCAGCTAAAAATATGGAGCAACTTACTGTATCAGGTACAGGTACAAAGATTGATTCCATTTATTACTTAGTCCTTTCCGATGAAGAAAAACAACGTATTCAAACAGAACTAAAAAATCACCTAGAACTTCAGTAGTACTTAAGCTCCCGTTTACAAGTGTAACGGGAGCTTTTTTTCCCTAAATCTCCCTATAGTCAGAAACCCCTCTAGTATGTATGATTAAAGAGGTTCAATCACTATGACAAAGGGGAAATTTCACTTGAACAAAAAGAAACTTATCCAGTTAACAGCTACTACCACTTTACTTGCTAGTTCTTATGTAGCAGTTAGTCCTATTCAGGCAGAAGCAGCTACCTCAACGGAAAGCTTAGTTATGCAAGCGGAGTCAAATGTAGTTTTGCTAAAACGAGCAATCTCTGTTGATTATGAAGCTGACGCAGTCACTCAGCCTTGGACAGAATACAATAAAGCAAAAAAAGCTTACGAGACAGCTAAAGCTGCAGTAAACAAACTCACTGGGACACAAAAAACAACACTTAACGCACGATTAGATAATGTGAAACTTTGGATTGACCGTACAGCGGTTTATATTGATTCTATTACTTCAGGTAAAAAATTACTTGCTGCCCAAGAAGCAATGGAAAACCACCTGTACGAAGGCGAAATGGAAGAAGCTACACTGTCTTACCATAAGCTTTCCTACGAAATTAAAAAACAAGCAGCTTACCTTTATAAAGTATATGGTCAATCAACACGACAAGCGATTCTTGAAACATATAAACTCCCAGCAGAAGAAGCAAAAGCAGCTGCTCTTTATCCTGTAAGTATTCATATTGAGCTCGGGCGTTTACAAGCAGCTTTAGAAAATAACGACACCGAGAAAGCTGATGTACTAATGGCCAACATTGATGACTGGCTATATTATGTAGAAGATCCCGTTCTATTTGATACTCTGACTGAAACCTATACAAGTATTTACGAAACGTACTATAAACCTAATATTGTTGAAGTTGATTCTTTTCCTTATTGGAACGAGATTCCTTCAGGATTAGGTGGAGATGAATTTAATATCCTAGATATGTTTGCCTTTTATGATGAGAATGGCGATATGGCTTGGATTACCCCATCAGAATATGGATTCAAAGTAAGAGACAACAAAGGTTATTTTAACGAAGATGGCACTCTAACAACTGCATATTCTAATGGACTTACTGAAGCTGAAATTGGTTCGGTTGAAGTAGAAGTGCTTGATAGCTCTAACAATGTAGTTGTCACACATACTTTCCAAATTGTTGACGGCAACAAACTTTTTTCTCTTGATGCTGGTAAACTAGTAGATGACCAGGCAGTCGAAGCTTCTAACTTAACAGTTGGGAAAAACTATCAGTTTATTCCAACTGATGCTCAAACGGTTAAAGGCGATTACACAAGTGAAATTGAACGCAACGTTTCTTTAGAAGAGTTTCCTGGTGTGACCTTCCGTTCTTCAAAACCTTCTATCTTTACAGTCGATTCCACTGGAAAGGTAACTGCTGTTGCTCCAGGCTATGCAAGACTAATTGTTTCATGGAATGACTATGAGTTCGAGATGATGTTAAAAGTGAATGAATAAGATTATAGAGGATAAAACAAGTGTATAAAAAGATTAGTATTATGCTTACTATTCTTCTGCTGTTATCTACCCAACTTTTACCTATAGGAAATGCCTCTGCAGCCTTAAGCTATTCCCAAACAAATAGTCTTGTGACTAAGGCAGAAAAGCTAGCGGGTGCACTAAAGTGGCAGATTTCAGTAGATTATAATAAAAACCTAACGTTGCCAGATATGGTTTTGTTTAATCAAACCAAGGATGCATATAACAAGGCTCAAACAGCTGTTTCCGCTCTTAAAGATTCACGAAAAGCAAGTCTCCAGTCACGTCTTGATACAAATGTAAAAATTCATATCACTCGTGCGATTGCTTATATTGATGCGCTAAATGGCGGAAAAAAATTAGAAGCATTAACGAATGAATTACGCTATTTAATCAAAGAGGAAATTTACACCATCCGGATGGATGACTTATACCATGAATTATCCTATCAAATTCGGAAGCAGGCCGTTCTTCTTTATCGTGTATACGGAAAATCTACTCGTGAGGCAATCTTAGCAAAATATAAAGTACCTGCGGAAGCCGAAAAAAGCAAAGTGGCTTATTTTGTTACTGTGAAGGATATTGTTGATAAGGCAAAGCTTGAAATGGCTAAGGATGAGGTTGATATCTATTTAATGATTAATTATCTCATTACATCGAATGATATGCTTCCAATCATTCAACAGCTTCACCCATACCATGTAGCACAATTCCTGCAATCCGATATGATTGATCTTGCAGAAGAATTAAGCATGGTTAGTGAGTCGGAATTTGAAGGGCCACAATTTGATATGTTAAATACAGAGGATGCCTTTCAAGAAACCATGATTGTTCACTTTGACATGGGGGGCTACTACCAAAAGGAACTCTACTTTTTGGATGAACCTCTTCAACAATATGAGTCGAGAATCATAAACTTTGAATTTATTGGTTATGAATATACGGTTCTCCTATATAGAGTTGATGAAAACCCATGGGTTGCACCTAACTTCTATACACTAGATATTTCTGAAATACAGTAAAAATAATTAAGCCCTTCTCCAAATCATTGGAAAAGGGCTTTTTACAATCAAATATTAATTTGCTAACCCTGTATTAAATTGATTAATCATAAAGTCTGATCCATCTGTATCTGTAAAGGAAGATTCTTCTCCTGAAACTAATTCTCCTAATTCAACACTCACATTTACACCATCTACAACTAAATTCCCATCAAAAACCACATTACCTTCCACCACATTAGAAACGGTCAGAGTGGCAATTGGTACTTCAGGTGTTTCAGTTGAATAAACGACAACTTGATCTTGCTCTCCGAGATCTAATACCTCAACATTAACATTAGTAGGCAAGTTCAATTGACTTATATCTTGGTTAAATGTAAATGAAATGATATCTGATGTGGAGAAGTTCACGTTATCATCTAAATCTTCAAAGCCTACACTAGTGATAGATAACTGATTTGTCTCAGTTATAGTACCAACCTGAACACGGAATTGAACAGAGTGACTATTCCCTTCTCCGTCTTCAGCATATAAATTAATTACATCTTCTCCTTCAGTCAATCCAAGTAATTTTAGAGTAGGCTGACTTGATTCTTCTACAATAGTAGCCTCAACAATTCCTTCTGATTCTTGATCAAATGTGTAAGAAATCGTCTCCGGATCCATTCCTCTATATTCAACAAAGAAGTTATTTAGATTAAGAGATACTTCTTCTCCAACATCAATGAAATGCATAAAATCAATCATATCTACATCAGTTACACGTAAATGCAAAGTAAGGGTAGCTTCTTGACCTGCAGCATTTTCTGCGTGTATATGCAGTGTATCTTCACCAACTTGAACTGGACGTAACTGAAGAGCTATCCCTTCCTCAGGAACGGTTGATTCTCCAATAGAGAAGTTAACTATTTCAGAGCTTTCTTCTTGAACCGTAAGCTCTAATCCTTCTGGGTCCATACCTAAGCCGTTAATAAAATCGTTCAGAATATAGAATTCATGAAATGCATTTAAACTTATTACTTCATTTCTTACTGGAACATATTCATATCCTGGTTCTTCCGGTACTTCCATAAATAGAGCTAAGGCTAATCTCAACCCACGAATACTAGCAAATAACTCTTTCATTGTTACATCAGGATTTGCTAAAACAGCCTCAGAATTTGCAATTGCTTCGGTGAGAGCATCCCTTTCCTCCGTAGAGTTATTATCTTCTTCCTCAAAGAACTCCTTACCAGTTGCAATCAGCTCTTGTAGAGATTCCTGTGGCTTCAAATAATCATTTGGAATTACTTCTGATTGCTCAAGTTCATTGATTGGCATAACGGAAACAGACTCACCATTATCTTTAATTTCTACGGCAAATACGACCCAATAAAGTTCGGAACCAGTACCCGTTGGAAGCGTAAATGTTTGATCAGCAGTTTGAGCATTTCCTTTAAAAATTTTCACATTTGCATTTGATTCTGCTAAATTAGGTTCTTCAGAAAAATTATGAACATAAAATACATATTTACCATCTTTTAGTTTTCTAAATGTAGTTGTCTCTGGACCGTATGAATTAGTGTCATCCCAATCTAAATCAACATACGTAACTCCATCTTCTTCATGTACCTGATCATAATAAGCCGTGTGTAATTCAGTACCGTCAATGGTTTGTCCAATTAAGTGGGAATCCAGATCCCTTGGTTCCTCGCCCCATGAAAGCATGATTTTTAATTCACTTGATGCAGCTGCACGAATAGCTGTTTCGTTCTGGTGTGTATTATATACATCAGAAGGAGCTGCAGCATACATATTGGAACTGATTACATTTGGCCCAGACATTTCTCCAATGTACTCACCTGCTGGTAAAGAAACGGAGTAGAAACCGAATTTGTCTGTTACTGCTTCGCCAACAATTTCACCATTAGCATCGTTAGCATCTCTAAACTTGATTGTAACCCCTTCAAATCCTACCTCTGCTACATCCGTAATTCTGCCTTCAAATCCAGTACCAATAAATACTTCATCTGAAATAGCTTCACCATGCAATTTCTCTGAGTTAGAAGATGGTTTTACCGTTATACTTAAAGTCTTTCCTACGTTCCCCTCTGTTAAAGATAGTGGTGTATAAGTGATTCTATTGAATGCAGGATAATATTGCACATTTTGAAGTTCAATCTCTTCACCATCAAGCGTTGCAGTTACATCAAATTCTTCTGTAGAGATTCCTGCTACATATTTTTCAAAATTAACCTTAATACTTGCCTGTGTAGCTTCTATTGTTTGAATCTGAGTTTGAGTCTCTGAAGAAACACTCTCATCAATTACTTGGTCATTAACCGTTACTGTTGTTCCATTATTTAGCACAACGTTTTGCGGCATCGTTGATAGCGTTGAGCCATCCGAATTAACTTCAGCAGTTACAATTCTCCCTTGTCCAAGAACCGAAGCTACTGCATTAAGGACAAGCGATTCAATGCTTGTTGCCTCTGAAAGATTTAGGCGCACTTGCGCTGCACGAGAATTAATCGTTTCAAATGAACCTAATAATTCTACTTGAAGGTTGCTATCCGTAGACTGGACTGTTTCACTAATATTAATATCAGTAAATCCTTCTGCATTCTCGTCCAGATCTGATTCCTCGATTTTCACATACGATTCAAGTTGGACTTCTACTACTCTAGTACTACCACTTGCGACGATACGAATGGCACCGTTATTTTTGTTAACAATCACTGTTGCAAGAACTGAATCTTCAAAATGAATACTGTTTATTCCACCACCACGTACATAGGTAGTACCTTCTACCTTAACGTTTTGTAAGCATACTTCACCTTCTGCAACAGATTCAGAGATAATAAGATCTCCTTTAATGACCATGTTTTTAAGTGTCACATCATCCGATGTAACAGTCACATTGTCGTTAATGGTTGCAACACCTTCTGATGGTCCATAGCTACCTGGGGAATCATATGTACTTGGTAGTTGTTCACTTGGCGGTTCTTCAGAAGGAACATCATTTCCTGGTTGTTCTGTGCTATTATCTGGCACTGGTGTTTGAGGTGCAGGTGTTGGTTCATCCTTACCAGCTTCGACTACCTCTTTGTATTCCTTTATTTCCTTATTAAATTTTTCATAGATTGGTTCGTGTTTAGTAACATTCCCAAGCTTCTCAGCCTCTTTAACTAGCTCATCTAGTAAGGTTAAAAGTTTAGTCATTTCCTCTTTTTTATTGTTTGAAATGGCTTCCTCTAAAAGATCCAACTTCATTTTAATAGTAATGGGATACATAGCATCTGCTTTAACATTCTCGGCAGATTTTTTAAAATGATTTCGTATTGCTTCACGAGTAGTTTTTCCATATACTCTATCAAGAAGTTTTGATTGCTTTTTTAACTCTTTAGATAGGTCATGGTACAGTTTTTCTGTCTCATCATCAATAATATTTTTCTGTAATCTCTCTTCTAACTTTTGCTTTTTCTCTTCAATTTTCTTCCCAGCATTTACCGCATCTATGTATGCTACCGCTCTACCAACTTTATTTGGTGTTGTTGAAATATAAAGTTCCACGTTTTGTTGTAAGCGCGCTTCATAAATATTTCTTTCATCACTCTTTAATTTACTAACCGCATCTTTTGCCTTTTGATAAGCTGCTTTGGTTTGGTTATACAAGTCCCAAGGAATCGAAGTAATATCTTTATTTGTCCCTTCAACTGATATAGCCCACTTTAAACTACCAGCATAACTTTCCGCACTTCTTACTAGTTTTTCTACTTCTGATTTACTCTCTGCATTTACAGGTGCATTAGCAACAAATGCACTAGAAAGTACAAGCCCAGAAATAAGGACTTTTGAACCTCTGTTTCTTTTTTTACTCATGATAATCCTCCTATTAAACAGGTAATATATCCTATAATATATAAAAAAATACAAAATTTCTACTTAATTTACAAAATACTAATAACGAAATATATATGTTTTAGAAGTTCAAATGTTAGTAATCCATTGTTTTAAAGATTAGAATAGTAAATGAAATATAGTTAGTTTAGGAAGGTAATTATGCTACCAGTAGTAAGTCACGAGGTTGACGACAATAAAATAAATGTGAAAATATTGATCGGATTTCTTTTTAGTTTTTATGTGGTATGGACCTTAAAAGAACTATGGTTTGTACAGTTTATTTATCTGTTTGAAGGAGCTACCACCAGCCTCCTAAATGGATCGATTAAAGTATTCGTTTGGGCTGTGCCTGTCTGCATAATCATTAAGTTTCAGCTTAACAGCAATCCCTTTACTTACTTAAAGTTAAACGTAAACGTAAAGAAGGGACTCTTATTAGGGATTGGTTCTTCGTTTCTTATGGGGCTTTATTTAGTCATAAATACTATGATAAATAAAGAACTTCCATCTTCGTTCTCCTTAACCTTTAATGAAGTACTTAATACCGTTCTACTGGCGGGATTACTAGAGGAACTGATGTTTAGGGGTTTTATTTTGCAGGAGATCCACAAGAGGTTGGATTTTTGGAAATCCAATATGCTTACTGCTCTATTATTTGTAGCCATTCATTATCCCGTATGGATTAGGCTTGGTACCTTTTTTCACTTTGAAACTCATTTATATATTTTTCTAGTAGGTCTGCTATTTGGATATGTATATAAAAGGACCGGTTCACTCTGGGCTGCAATCATTCTACATTCGGCTCATAACTTTTTCCTTGCTATTTTACTTTAGTTTTTAAACCAGTAAACTTATCCACATTTTGTGGATAAGTCTTGTTAATAACCTTTCACACCAGAAAAAAGAGTAACCAGAAGAGTTCTCCTTACCTCTTCTGGTTACTCCCCAATTATTCCTTAATTCTCCACTACACTCTGAACCCATTCTCCAAGATGATCTCTCATCACCTTTTCTTGAACCTTTAAAAGTATCTCTTCTATTTCCTGTTGATACGCATCCACTTTTTCCTTATCACCTGAAGCAACCGCTTCTTCTAGTGAATTCATTAGGTCACTTATTAACACCACTAGTCTTCCTTGTTCAAGAGCAACCTGTGACACACCCTTGTACTTAGAGAGTATCGCTTCACGTGTCGCTTTACCATATGGTTTATATAAGTATACTGCTTGACGTTTTTGTAAGGAGGATAACGAATGATAAGAAGCTATACTGTTTTGAATATCTCCTGCTTGTAAATATTTTCTTAGCTCATTTGTTCCAGCATCTAGCTTTCGACCTGCAGAAATAGCGTCGATAAAGTTAGCTGCACGGCCAATCCATACCTCTATATCCGCTAAACTCCTCTTATAGGCAGATTGTTTATCAGCTGGCAAGGTAGCTACAAGCTTCTTTGCTTCTTGAAGGGATTTTTTCACTTCGTTATACGCAGCATATGGCTGAATCTGAACGTTAGCGTTATATTCTATTAAAATTTGCTTTACTAAACTAGCATTTTTCAGTTGAGCTGTTCGGACACTATCTGCTACTTTTGCGTAAATACGTTGGGTATGATTTTTATGAATAGCATCAGCTATCGCAGAAATTACTTTTACGTCCTTCCCAACAGGGATACCCTCGGTTGTTACTACCAGAATATAAGGCTGCGTATCCTTCACAAGAGCCACATCGTTGTAAACTAAATTAGCAGGGATATACCCTACCTTATGGGCTACCTGATCAGCTTTTAATGAGGAAGCTACTGTATCTTTATAAACGGTATGGCTCAGCATGGATATGAGCTTATTTCCAAGGTCCGGATATTTTTTTGAAAAATTCCAAACCGCATTCATATAAGTAGCTAGGTCTGCTGCAGTGGTCATGTTCCTTCCGTTTGGATATACGACCTTCCCGCCAATGGACTTGGCATACTTAATGAAACTCGCTTTACCTACTCTTTCTCTTAGCATAATAAATGCAATATTATCAGAATACGTAATCGCTTTGTAAACTAGGTCATTAATGGTATATGTAGTCCCTACTCGGTCATTTTGTATGACCCCACTTCCCCCATAGTAGTGATGCTTTTTATAAGTTAACCTCTCATTTAAGTTCAACTTATTCTTAGCAGCCAATTCATACACATACAGAACTAAAGGCAACTTAATCGTACTAGCTGCCTGACGCACTTTTGTTGGTTGATAGGTGTATGTCTCACCAGTGACAAGATTTCGGTAGTATACAGATAATTTGGGATAACTCTTACTATATTTTTTTATTAAACTTTCTGTAGAGGAAAATGAACTCGCAGCTGATACCGGTACGAATGTGGCAGTAACTAAAGTAAAAACAAATAATAAAGTCAATAGTTGACGATATTTTCTCATTTCCTTTTCTCCTTTCATATATGACTATTAGCCTATCATAATATAATCCTTATCACCTGACAAAAGTATTATTTTTCCACAATATGTTTCTCCCAAATTTCCATTTTTAATAGTATGATATAGATATTATTTTACTAGATACATAGGAGGAACCATGAAACATCTTAGAAAAGGAATTATTCTCACATTACTCATCATCTTTTCTGTCTTCATAACAGAAAAACCGGCTAGTGCAGCGGTCATTAATCCAAACCAAGTGTACACCTACGTACAAATGGAAAAAGATATTATGGCATTAGCAAAAGCTTATCCAGACTTAGTTGAATATAAAGTTATCGGAAAAAGTGAATATGGAAGAAATATATATGCGATCTCACTAGGTAAAGGCGATCCAACTGTATTTATTAATGGCGCTCACCATGCTCGTGAATGGTTGACGACCACTCTCAATATGCAGATGATTGAGCAATACGCAACCGCCTATACTAAAGGAACTAAAATTAGTGGCTATGACGTTAAAAATGTTCTCAATAAAATGACCATTTGGTTTGTGCCAATGGTTAATCCTGACGGGGTCACTCTCCAGCAATATGGGATAAAGGCTTTTCCATCCAGTGTCCATGCGGATTTAATTAAAATGAATGGTGGAAGTACTGATTTTAAACGATGGAAAGCAAATGCGAAGGGTGTTGATCTAAACCGTCAGTACAATGCTGATTGGGCAAACATTAAATACGATCCAGGAAAACCTTCCTATAAAAATTACAAGGGAGCGGCTCCGCACTCTGCTGCAGAGGTAAAAGCTGTATTAAATTTCGTTACTGAGATTAACCCGGAAGCAGCCGTTGCCTATCACTCAAGTGGGGAAGTTCTTTACTGGAACTTCCATCAAACAGGAAGCTGGTATAATCGAGATCATGCCTATGCCAAAAAAATCGGCCAAATGACAGGGTACTCCTTAGTCTATCCAGGAGCAAACCCCTCTGGAGGAGGATTTACCGATTGGTTTATCATCCAGTACAAACGTCCGGGATTCACTCCTGAGATTTCAAGAGCTGTATATGAAACGAGTCCACCGCTAACTGAGTTTCCACGTGCATGGAGTAAAAATCAGGGTGTTGGTTTATACGTCGCAGAAGTTGGATATCAGATTCATCAACAAAGAGTTGGATCCGTGGTCAAGAAAGCCGAACAACAAGTTAATTTAGCTATCTCCAAATCAAAAGGGTTACGATACTATTATTCTGGTAGCATTAAGAGCGTAAGTGATTTAAAGGTTACAACAAGTTTTGCAAAAGCATATCAAGAGGCAAGTAAAACCATCCAAACCGCAGAAAAATCGTTAGCTTCTTTACCAAAGAAAGAACAAGATCGACTGAAGGCAACCCTGAAACAGGCGTATTCTTTTAAAAATTCTGCAGCTATCTTTATTGACACAATGAAAGCTGGAAATCAACTGCTGGCTAATGTACAATCCTTTAATCAAACCGTGAACAGTGGTGTATTAAACGATACAACGGTACAAACCTATCACCAGTTCTCTTATCAATTGAAAAAGACAGAAGGATTAATTAACAAGTTATACGATCCTAAGGTTCGTAAATTAACTGCTACCAAGTTCGCACTTCCAGCGAAAATCTCAAAGGAAACCGTTATCTATGAGATATCACGATATATGCTAATTCAAGAAATCCATGCATTAATTGATGTAAACAATGTTGAAATAATTGAGTCTAAGTTAGCGGAACTTAAGAGACTTGAAAAGCGTTCTATTGAAATCAAGAAGGCAGGAAACCAATTGTATCCTGGCAAGTATCCGGAGTTACCAAGGTTTGAACAAATACTTCAGAGCATGAAAGAGGAACTACTATTAGAAGTAGAAGCACTTACACCTAATGAGACTTTGGAACCAGAGCAACAACCAACCACAGAAACTAATGAGCAAGTCTCACAACCGATTGAAACAAATGAAGAAACCACTACATTTCCTACCACTGATATAAATGTAGAAACATCACAACCTTGATAGTAGGATGTTAAAAGGAGAGAGGCTAGTAATCCACTCTCCTTTTTTGTCGAATAATTATTCGACATCATTAGACAAAATCACCCTTTTTTCCTATTAACTTTTTCACAGAAAGAACCGATAATAGTACTAGATATAAAGGCAAGATCATTGAAAAGTGATTACGCAAAGCTACAGGGGCCTCTACTTCCGGTAAGGCCAGCCAGCTACTATCATAAAAAAAGGAGAATGGGAAAAATGTCTAGATTCTATACACCAGAAGAAATGGTTGCTAAAAGAAAAAGAAGTAAATATTTTCTTTATGCAGCAATCGTTATCGGTACAATCGTTTTGAGCTCTACATTAACACTGCTATCCAACGGATTATAAAACTACTTTCACTATAAACAAAGAGACCTAATGTCTAGGTCTCTTCAGATTGTCGACAAAAGGTAATGAGAAGCCCTTCTCGTTACCTTTTGTCATTTTTTTTGTTTAGGAATGGTGGGAAAAAGGCTGATTTCCGCTCCAGGCGCTTGCTTTCCGGGGGGCGGGCGGTGAGCCTCCTCGTCGCTGACGCTCCTGTGGGGTCTCACCTGTCCCGCTAATCCCCCAGGAGTCAAGCACCCTCCGCTCCAATCAGCAGTTATATTCTTAAAACTTTGACTCAAAATCTATTTAGAGTCAAAGTCAAGCACCTTGCCAAGTCCAAGTTGCCAATTTCTTTAAATTCATGGCAGCAAAAGTAAGCATCGCTTGCATGGACAATTTTTTAATCCCCCGTAGGGTTGTCCAACGCATACCATGCTTTTCCTTCGCATCAGCAAAGACACGTTCAATCGTCTCTTTGCGTCTTGCATATATTTGTTTCATTGTATAAGTGTGCCGTAGATGTTCTGCCTCTTCTATGTAAGCCTCCCAAATATGACGCTGAATGAGTTTTTGATGGTTCTTACTTTCCGTACACTGTGATAGAAAAGGACACTCTGCGCAAATGGTTGGATTCGATTTATACTGTTGATATCCTTCCTTTGTTGTAGTCGTATACTTTAACTGTTGTCCTTGCGGACATAAATAGCAATCAAAATACTCGTCATACACATAATCATGCTTTTTGAAAAACCCATCTTTTGTTTTTGGGCGTGTGTAAGGAAGGACAGGTAACATTTGATTTTCTAATAGAAAGTTAGTGATGGCCGGTGTTTTATAAGCCGCATCGGCTGCGACAGCAAGTGGCTTCTTTACTTTTTCGATAATCTTCTCAACAAGTGGCTGCAACAAATGACTATCATGAACATTCCCTGGAGTTACAATTGTACCTAACACAAATCCCTTTTCCTCCGTGGCTGCATGGAACGAATACGCAAACTGTTTGGTTCGTTCATCCTTTACATAGTAGCCACTTTCGGGGTCTGTGGTACTTTCCTTAATTTCTTTCCATTCCTCTTTTTCAAACTTTTCAGGAGGGAAGGGTTTTTTACCATGTTCCTCTCGGTCTAGATTGAGTTCCAATTGGAGCTTCTCTTCATAAGCTCGAGTTTCTTTACGGACGACTTTCTTATCAAATTTTCGTTTATTGGCGCTCGCTTTTACATGTGTTGAGTCTACAAATACATGGTCCGCAGACAAAAGACCTTTATCCATAATCTCCTTCAAAATATGGTAGAAGATGTCTTCGAACACACTGGATTCATGATAACGACGTTTATAATTTTTACCGAAGGTAGAGAAGTGGGGGACTTCTGTATAGAAACCAAACCCTAAAAACCACCGATAAGCCACATTGGTTTCAATCTCTTTTATGGTTTGACGCATGGAACGAATCCCAAATATGTATTGTATAAACACCATTTTAAATAAAACGACTGGATCAATACTTGGGCGTCCTACCTCCGAATAAAGGTCTTTCACCAACGGATAGATGAATGAAAAATCAATTGCTGACTCTAGCTTGCGAACTAAATGATCTTGTGGAACTAATTGATCAATCGCTAGCATTTCAAATTGTTCACGTTCATTAAACTGATTTTTTGTCATCATGGTTGGTCACCTCTAGATAAAAATGATTGATTAAGTGTAATAAATTGATTGGAACGGAGGGTGGCGACTCCTGCGGGAAAAGCGGGACAGTCGAGACCCTGGACTGAGCGTAGCGAGGGAAGCGGCTCGGCCCCGCCCGCGGAAAGCGTCCACCCGGAGTGGAAATCAAACCACATTGGTATTCTATCTATATTTTAAAATAAAATAGACCGTAGGCAAACTCGAAATCCCTCGAGTTTGTCTACGGTCTGAAGAGACCTAATGTCTAGGTCTCTTTTTTGCTACAAAAATAGAAGGAAAAGTTTTATAATTGTTCCTTCTATTCTATTTAATTAAGATCCGGAAAGTTCAGGTTTTCGTCATCAAAAAATATAGATGACTTAACATCACTTGAGAAAACGGCATAAAGATAGCCATCTCCAGATATCCCCTCAACTCTTCCTTCACCGTATTCTTTATGTATCACTCGAACATGTTCTAACCCCTGGTAATAATAGAGGGTTTGCAACTTCTTTGCTTGTACCGGTGTTAACATGATGAATCCTCCATAGTATATTTCGTAACCCTATTATACTATATGGAAACAGCCGTTTGTAAGATGGTAATGGATGGTTTTCTTTCCTATTCTATTGACTATTTATTCATTTTATATTTTTCAAATTCACTCACCATTTATAAATTTCAAATCTCTTATGATAACCCCTTTTATGGATCCTATATATAAATTAGACTAATTTGAAACATTAATAAATAATATACGTCTAAATTGCAAGGAGGGATAAATGAATGAGGAAATTTGTTTCAGTTTTAATGATTGTATTATTACTTTTGCAATTTGGTATTGGTTGTGAACAAAGAAAACCTGAAATAACAGAAATACAAGCAAAAATTAAGGTAATTGAAAAACACAAGATAAAAAATGGCATGGTTAAAATAAAATCTATAACCCATAAAAATAATGAGTATATTATCGAATGGGAAAACAAGGATAATTGTGAATATGGCATTGACAAGGTAGATGATCAAAATGGGGAGTTAAAAATGGTTGAAGCATCAATTTGTTAGTCTCTCTATACTTACAACATCTGGTGAATCAAATATGATCAAAAATAATCTAACCTAGTTATTATCAACCAGGTTAGATTGGAGATACAACATAAAGATCAAAAATTCGAATAAAAATTTTATAGGAATTATTAATTACTATACTTTGATGAAAATCTTTTGCGGTCAGTTTTCACTTCATTTTTGACCGCCTCTTTATATTTTTTGTATTCTTTTGAACTGACAATTTCACTCTTATCAGTAACATTTAATACTATATTGGAATTAGGTCCAGAAATTAGTATAGATCCATCTGGTTGATTGTACGTATTAAAAATATAATACTTCCCTTCTTCAGGTAAGGAGTCATCTTCGTAAAGTATATATATATCTGAATCTTCGCTTATACCCCCTGACTTTTGCATTGGGATAGAGTTATTTTTTTTCAATCTTCCTTTGATGTTATCTACAACAGTGATTGAATAATTGGTATAAGGGCTTGTAACTTCTTTTGTCCCATTTTCAGTTTCAACTGTAACTGGAAATTTATACTCAGTCCCTTCTATTTTATCCACGTAACCCACAAACACGTTATCAGCGTCTCCTACGACCTCATTAACGTTGTCAACATTTATATCGAAAGTACCATGTAAATGTGCAACTTTCATTACCTTTTCCTTTTCACTACAACCTACCAGTCCAACTATCAAAAGAGCCAAAATAAATAATAATACAAACTGTTTTTTAAAGAGTTTCATCCTTTTACTCCATTCACTAGTATTTACGATAAGCTTCATCATAGGACGCTTTATCATTAAAAGACAATGTTACTACTGTCGAAACATAAGCATACATTACATCTCCACTTAGGTTATGTGCCAAGCCTAGTGCATGTCCTAATTCGTGCATAGCTACATTTTTCTTCTTAGTAGAATCATACCCACTCATTTTATAATCGTTGAATTTTAACGTACCCCCAGAAGAGGTAACACCAGCAGTTGAACTTACCTCATAATAATCTGATATTGTTACATCTTGAAGTGTACTTGCAGTATCCGGTCGAATAACACCCGATTTGTAGTTATTCCATACTGTAGCCCCAGAACTTAAATTTGTTGAATATTTCGAACTACCACCCCAGTCAAGATGTTTTCCTGAATCAACAAGGTCCCAGGTTAATACTTTCACAACTATAACTGCTGCATCCGTGTTCTTAGGTGTATTAACTTTATAAATTATTAAAGATGAAAATAGCACTAGGATTGATACGAGTGTAATTTTTTTTAGCATATTCAATTTTATTTCTCCTTCCTACGTTTTTGTTTATTAACTTCTAATATTATTAAACTTCATTCTCCTTTCTATAGATTTAAAGTAGCGGTTCTATTTCACTACACAAACTACTAAATTCTCCAATTTATTACAAATTCCTGCCTCTTTATCCAATTTTTTCTTTATTGGAGCAAAAAGTATATTATGTTGTACTAACGAAGGGGAGAATAATGAAAATATATTCAATTTTCTTTGAGTGAAATTCTACTATTTTACACAAGGCCACAATAAAGAAGCGACTACACAAATAAATGTGTTGTCGCCTCTGACATTTATACCCTATCTAAACCTCCAAAGATTCGCACCTTCTGTAAAATAAACCACTCCACTATCATCCATGGTAATATCTGTTGCAGTAACACCTGGGTAGATAGTCTTTTTCATTGTATTCGGATTCACCAAGAACAGTTTATTTTCTACGGTTCCATAAATCATTCCATCTTTGCCTATGACAAGATTTCCATTTTTAAAGCGTCCGCTTGTGGTTGGTGTGATGTTGATGGTTTTTGTACTCTTTGTTTTAGGATCGTAAGCAAATAAGTTTCCATCAGATAGACCCCAGATGACTCCATTACTTGCTGCGACTAAACTATGAATCATTCTTGGCTTCGTCAAAGGAAGAGAGATGGATTCAATTTTCCCATTCGGACTTTTAGTATTTAGTCTAAAAAATACAGCCGTTAATGTTCCTTCACTCTTACTATTACTAAAGATGGAAGTCCCTCCATATACATAGCCATTGCTGGTAGCCAAGGAAACCACACTTTGGTTGGAAACAATATTTCTTCGGATGGTATTGCTCTTTGTTGCTGGATTGTATATTCCAAGTGCTCCACCGACTTCTCCATTTTTTGGATGAGTCCCCATAAACAAAGTATTCGTGGCTTTGTCTGCTGCCATAGCAACAATTCTATCTTGCCCATTACCAACTGCAAAAAGTAAGTTAGCAGCAGTATTGGAAGGATTAAATTCATATAAATTCGCTCCTGGGTAAACCCCAAGATACAGTTTATCGTTCAAAGTCACCATCGATTCAGCTTGTCCTACTTTCACCAGCTGGTTTGTTGCTTTTGTTAGCGGGTCATACGCACTTACTTGGCCCGATACAAATCCATTGCTTATGATTTGTCCGTTTGGACCTTTTTCCACATTATAGATAGGAATAGACTGTGCCGGAAGATTTAATTTATTCACTTGCAAGCTACTTGTCTCTGGATTATACAGTAAGAAGGTACCTGAGTTTCCAAGTAGCCCAACTACAGAAGAACCTGGATAAGCCTTATTATTCAAGTCAATGATATCGAGTGAAACTGCTTCGGTTCCTTTTAGTGTTCCAGGTATTTGAGTGGTCACGCCAGTACTTAAATCATACTTTTGAAGCGCATATCCATGTGAGTAATAAACAACGTCTTCTTCTGGACTTACCGACGATACTCCTCTTGAGCTTGCAGATATCTCTTTCTTAAATTCTAACGATTGACTGTCAAACACTAAGATTTTTTTACTAGGCTCCAATTTAGCAAACAAAAGGCCATTTTCTTCGTCCAGATCATACACGGAGGTTTCACCTTGATATTTTTTCGGAAGAATACTTTGCTTTTGATTCGTCGTCAGGTTCCAAGCGACCAATTGTGCTTTGGCACCTACCCCAGCAAATAGGGTATTCGTTTGTTCGTTATACGCAAGACTTCTTGCAAGAGTCTTTTCTTCCAACACCTGACCTAGATCTGTAAATCCTTTACCTGCTTCGTATCGAAAGACTTTCCCGTCTGTAGATGTACTCCCAAAAACCACACCTGACTTCACAGACTCAAGGTCATGAATCGATGTTCCTTTTGATGTGGCCTTTCCAATGTTATTTAAAGACTTTGTATTTGGCTTATATTGATATAAGTGGCCATCGGGGGTTCCACCAATCCACACGTTTTGGTTATCATCCACTGTCATAGCCCATGCACTGGAGGCATTCGGTAAGGTCTTTTGATCCCACACTTTGTTTTGAAGAATATCAATGACCACTAGACTAGCTGGTTGCCCCTGAAGCATGACATACATAAGTGCTGTCCCATCAGGGGCATATCCTGTTGCCCCTGAAATGGCAATGGTATTTTGAATTTGTGAACCAAGATTTTCAAAGCGGTTATACACACACTCTGCTCCTTGTAACTTCGCCTTACTTGGCGATTCATAGGTAACCTTTTCATCACGATCCACATAATATCCGCCACCTACACTTAACATACCAGGCTTAAAGGCATAAATACGATAAAACTCTCCTTTTTTAAGGGTCTTGCTATATGTACGCTTGTCTCCATCTAATTTAAATAATGGGGTATCCTTGACAACATTTAGTCTTCCAATTTGTCCTTTTTTGAGTTCAACCCCGTCCCACCAAATATTTGTTACCTCTTTATAGGCATCGCAAGCGGATGCTGCGCTTACGGGTTGATAAATGCCTAGAAGTAGTAATGTTGTTAACACTAAAATAATTCCTTTTTTCACTGTCTATTACTCCTTTTTTACTAGTATTATAGTATTATAAACGATTGTTAAAAATTAGAAAATAGTAAAATAAAAAGGAGTGTCCGTATAAAACTCCTTTAACAAAGTGGGGTAGATCTACAAATAGAAAAGGATCCCTCTATAATTGAGAGATCCTTTTTCAGGAACCTTATTTCAACTTAAACCAAAGCTCATCCTCAAAATCACGGTCCCAAATAAGTGTTGGCTCATCATTTTCATCTACAATAAAATACGTCCAACCCTCTGTTGTCCCACCTTCGTAGATATCTTGTAAATTTGGTTCTGGTGGCACAACCCCTATATACTGATCATAAACCACACCTTTTTTACTAACAGCCTCTAAGTAAGCTTGATTAGGACTCCATGCTTTGGATATTTTCCCTTCGAACTTATTTAGCTTAAACTTAAACTTTGCAAGTATAAACTTTTTACCCGCAGGTGCTTCACCGTTAAATATATTTGCATTTCTTATCATTTCTGCTGTCTTGTTCTTATCAGTAATAGCCTCCGTTAGTGTAATATAAAAATCCATATAACCGTATAGAGGGTCAGTAAATTTCACTCTCCATGTGTCCCCGATTTTTGTTGGGTTGGTCTTTGATCCATATGGATTGCTAATACATTGAACAGCTTGAAGCTTCGCCTTACTAGGTGTTTGGTATGTAACTTTAGAATCACGATCTACATAGTAGCCACCACCTACACTAAGCATTCCCGGTTTAAAGGCATATATTCGGTAAAACTCTCCTGCTTTCAATGTTCTCGAGAAAACTTTTTTCTCACCATCTAGCTTAAATAATGGAGTATCTTTCTCCACATTTAAACGACCAATTTGACCTGGTTTTAATTCCATTCCATCCCACCAAATCTTCTTCACACCTTCGTATTGCTTACAGAAAGTGGAGTCATACTCGGCGGCTTTGGTTGGTGGACTGTATATACCAGTAGCGACGAGCAATATTACTATGATACTTATAACCTTTTTCATTCTTTCCACTCCTTTCAAAATATAATACTATTATAATTGGAATAATTTACACATAAAAGTAAATATTTACAGTTAATGCTTTTGTACTATCTAATGCCATCTTCCCCAGTATGATGAATATTTTACCAACTTTTTAATAGTATAAATTTACTAGATTTTCTATTTTTTAATGATACTATCAATTTGTCAAAATATTAGGAGGTACATATGAACAAGAAGATTATTGGATCACTACTTTCATTCGTTTTACTTCTTCTATTAGTTATTCCACAAAATGCTTCTGCAGCTGTATGGTGGGATGGAGTAGAGCTTAAGAAGGGGCAAATTGGAAGATTAACCGTGCTTAAGCAAACAGACCTATACAAATGGGATGGGAATAATAAAACATTTGCTCGTAAATTAAATGCAGGAGAGACTTACCGTATCTATACGTTCCTTCCTGGAAAATTGGGTCTTGGTGGAGGGTATTATATTGACAGAGATACTCGAGTCAAATACCAAACACCATCTAAAGAAAAACTGCAAGCACTCGGAGTTAAAGTCACCAATAACAAATACCAAGGATTACTTGATTATCCTCAAGTGACTGGGCTAGTGAGTAAAACGGCTCAGGATAAGATCAATGAAGCATTTAAAAAGCATATCCGATCTTCCTTTAACTCTTATACTCAACTAGAAGCAGATGAGCAGGAATTCCGTCAGGACCATCTAGATGAATACGGTTATCCAGTTCCGGAAGATGAAGAATGGATGTATAGTTTTGATTACGAGGTCTATTATGAAATCAAGTACAACGAGAACAATCAATTAAGCGTTCTGATTTACGATTATATGTATATGGGCGGCGCTCATGGAATGTCAATTGTTACTTCTTATAACTTTGATGTGCTAACAGGACAGCGTCTGTACCTCGGAAACGTAGCCAAGACTTCTACGGCTCTTAGTAAAATTAAGAAGTATTCCATAACAGATTTAACCAATCGCGCAAATCGTGGAGAATCAATCTTCACTGAATATCTAAATGAGATTGAAATAAATAATGATCGACCTTTCTATTTTACATCCAATGGAATCGCTATTAAATTCGGAGAATACGAGGTTGCTCCTTATTCTGAAGGTATGCCTGAAGTAAAAATTCCTTATAAAGTGTTTAGATAATAATCAAGTGCCAGATCCAAAATCATTGGATCTGGCACTTATTGTTTACTCTATGAAAAAAGCATTTGGCTATAATGGTCATAGGTTTTACTTTAAAAGTATATGACATACATTAAAAGCTAGATTAAAAATAAATAAATAATCTTATCCTAGATTATTTGCTAGTGTATCATCCGGGTTGGTTTGTATATATCCGCCCCCATCCTGGATATCTAAGTCAACATCTGTATTACCATCTCCATCTCGCCAGTAACCCTCAACAAAGGTTCCGTCCTGTTTTGAATAACTATTCACATAATGTGGGCTGACAAAATGGGTTTCAACACTTATTGGATTTTCATTTTGCTTTGTTGAGAAGAATGGATTCTCTGCTATGTCTAGTTGCTTAAAATTATTATTATTTAATTCTTGAAATGGATCACTTTTCTCCCAATCTTGTGGTCTCAATATATTTTGAAACATGGTAATGCACCTCCAAATTTAAGTTTTTTATATTTTCATTACCAACTGAAACGTAGTTATGAATAACCTCTATTAACTCATCCTTCAATTTATTAACGGAATCATCAATAGGCAGTTGTTTAAACGTGTAAAGGGTACTAATATTGTGAAGTAATTTTTCTTTGACAACGGGAAGTTCTAAAACCTCACTGTATCTTGATGAAAGCTGCGAATAACATTCATATACAGCTTCATTCACTTCAGATATATAATACGGAAACCAAGTTACAAAAAAATGATCAAACCTATCTAGCATTTTTTGAACATAAAAATCCAACCTGTTTGTTTCGTTTATTTTTCTAATTTCCTCTTGTTCTTGATGATCATTTTTTGAAAAATAGCTGTTTGCTCCTGTTAATGCAGCACCGATAAGGAGCGGGGGAAAAAAGGCTCCCACTACCCCCAACGCCCCTGCTATGCCATAACCTCTCATGGTACGTTTTTCAATTAAAGAATCAAAATCATGCTTTTCAATTAAGATATATGTTACCGCTGAAATAGAGCTTTCTATTTCAGCAATAGTTCTAGACATTTGCCCGCTTATTGACATTAATGCATCCTGCAATCTCTTAAATTCTTTTAACCTGCTTAATCGCAGCATTGATAAAGTACTTAGTTCTTCTTGTTCAAGAAGCTTAGGAAGATAAACAATGACAGCATCTAACCTTTTTTTCTGAGATTGAAGACCATGATAAAGGAAATTAACAAGTTTTTCGTTTCTAATATCTCTATCATCTTCCTCATACTGAATCTGTTTTATCCCCTCTTTTAAAGCAATCAACTGAGCGAATACCTGAAATAAAATAAAATCATTATTCAACCTCGAATAGCTTAAAAACATTTGCTCGGTTTTTACGGAAGGTAACAAAAGACTCTTATTAACCTTATATACATGATAGACAATGCCACTATATGTGCTTTGATCCATGTCAACCAGTATCTTTTCACCAGATAAAAGACAAACCTCCGCCATACAAAACTTAGAAGTTTCATCAACATTTATCATTTTTATATGTTTTACCGAGGAATAGAGATATTCTTTCTCAGGTTCATAATCCAAGCGAGAATGAAAAAACAACGATCTTTCCCCAATACGTAAATGATACGGCATTTCATTTTCTAACAAGATATTCATGGTATCTCCCATTTTAAGCCCATCTTCCACCTTATTTGAGACTTCATTAGGAAATACAAGCATAGCAATCTGGTTGCTATATAAAATCAATTTGTTTTTATCTATGACAATAGAATAATCATGAAGGTCAATTACTTCTTGAATCTGAAATCCTTCTTGTTTGTTAAAAAGGAGTAACTTTCCCTTACTGATCACAACAAAATTTGTGGATTTATATTTTTTCCCTTTGATACTTCCATTTACCTGGATACACTCAAGAAAGTATGTTGATTCACCCATAGATTTAAAATATTTAACAGAATAATCTGCCTGTAATTTGATAATGAGCATATTCTCTTGGTTACCAATTGCTATTATCCTATCTCTTTTATAGATTAAGATACTGTTTTTCTCGAAACTGTTGAGCAACTTTTTTTGTTTTTCATTATAAATATTAAAATGAGTGTGTGTAATGATTACGGATATTTCTTTTTCTTGTTCATAGATATTTCCTACATGAATTGTTTCTATGTCTTGAAATACATCATAGAGCTTCTCGGAATTTTTATAATGAAGGAGTATATCCTTCATTCGGTCTTTGATTGGATAGAACAAATAAAACTCACTGAAAACATCACCATTATGATGGAATATCCCCTGAATTTTTAAAATTAACTTATCTATGATTTCAATCGTTCGTATCCTACTATATGGAATCGTTGTGTTCGTTCCTGTTCCATTGGTGAGAGTAATTCCCTCCACATTAATATCAATTGTAGCCTGAAAGTAAGCTGACGAAAGACCATTCGGTTGCATTAAACTACTAATAAGAGTAATAATGTTACCTGATGTTGCATTTATTCTGTTAGTAGTGGAGTTATGTTCATTTTCAAACTTAATTAAAGCTGTCTTTCCTTCTACAAACTCAAAACTACTCGATGGAACAGAGTTTGAAAACTTTATAAATTCATCTACTTCTAGCAGGAATTCAAATCTTAGACGCTGAGAATTGTTGGCATTTTTTATTCGCATTTGATTTTCTACGATATTAATATTAACTTTGTTTTTATTAATATCGTACTCAATTACTTCTTCGCTTCCGAACATTCCACCCTTATCATGAGCAAATATTCTACCCATGGACGTAACATATAGGCTATGTGGTCCTAACGTTGATATTCCGCTATAATGAAAAACACTTCCTTGTTTTAAAATTACCTTTTCATTCGTCATTAGCTTTTGTTTTACTTTTGCATTTATCATTTTAATTCTCCTTGCCAATTCAGTTAACTTAGTTTTTCGGAGTGTTACAAGAGTATAAATAGATATACAAAAGACATTATTATCCACTTAATGTACGAACTTTTGGTGACTGGCCTTTTCTATCTTAATTATTACTCAAGTTCACAATCTTACTACTAATCCACCCAACAGACCCATCTGCAGTCCTTACCTGAAACCAAATTCGTCCTTCACTATCAGCTTGTTCCTGATTCAGATACTCTAATCTATCCCCTTGCTTTAGCACTGTAAGAATACTGGATGATAGACTCGGTGTTTGACGAAGGTTCGCTTGACCTTCAATTACTACTGCGAATCGTGTGGCAGCCACATTGGTATTCGCTTGGTCAACCGCTTCATCATTCTGGAACAAACCTATTTCAGTGACCTTTTCGACTAATTGATCTTTATTCATATAGCCTGTTACCGTTAGGGCCAGGGTCAATAACACCATAACTGCTTTCATCTTATATACAACAAATGGTCTGACGATTGGTCTAATGGTTTTTAATAAAACCGAGGCAATTTGCGCTTGTATTAAAATCTTATAGAACGCATCTTTCCCATATAATGCTCTATACTGGATTTTCATTTTTCTCAAATGCCAGAATCCTGGTATAAATCCTTCTAATAATTCAGAAAGCGGATTATCAAATTTTAGAACCTCCTCAGCGTATAATGCTATCGTTGCAAAAATGACTGAGCTCTCTATTATTTTTAAGTTCGCTTCCCCTGGATACAGTCGACCTTCTTCTTCACGTTTGCCGATCTTCAGCAAGTAATCAAACACAACTGGCAGGTACTGCTTATCTACATGATGTTTTATGCATAAGTACATATACTTCATAAGAAGGTTGGTAGGTGTGACTCCGCCAATACGTTCCACATCTATGTCATGCACCATCAATGGCAACTGCCTGTATATCTCCGTTATAAATTCGAGCCCTTCCCTTTCGTTACTGTCCGCAATCTTTATGGCTTTTTGAGACAGTGCAGCAAATTTATATAGATGGGCTATGTACAAAACACTTTGATCTTCAGAAACTACAGTTCGACTCATAATTGGATGTTCATTCACATAATGGTAAAAACGATTGGAGACATCTATTGACTGATCTATAGAACGATTCTTCAGCAGCTGATCGAGTCCTTTAGTGGTCTCTTTTACCCACTCCCTCACACGTTCAGCTTCCCTCTCAGTTACACTTAACATATATGTATTTGTTTCTAAATTTACACTTTCAATCTGCAACTGAAATGGTTTCAACTGCTCATTCACCCGTAGAAAAGTGCCTCCGTATAGTGTCATTAATATATGTTTATATCGCTCTTCAAGGTCTTGTAAAAAAGACCTTAGCTGATCTGTGTAGTCGTCCCAGCTTTGAAACACTGTTTGTAGGGAATCCGATATTTTTGATTCATCGTTAGCCCCCATAATCTTCCCTGCAGCTGTCCCCAGGAACGGAACACCTACGAGTATACTAAGAGCCGTAAAGCCCCCTTTTACAAAGCCCTTCGTTTTCTTGGATTCCATGATTTCTTGGAGCAATAGGACATGCTTGGCATTTTGTTCCGTAAAGGATTCGAGCTTTGCTGTGACCTCTTTCACCTCAGAAAGAAGACCATATTTTAGGTAGCCAAATACCTGTCTATCAAACTGATATCTTTGAAATAATTCTCCATGCTCACCTTTAGATAGGTCAGTTAAAACCCTACGGAATTCTGTTTCCATTTCTTCAAATTCAACAATCGATTTGAGTTCATCTACAACTTCTCTAGGCTTCGTTAACTCAAAAAACCGCTTGATTTTTTGATTTCGCTCCTCTTTACTATCTTTGTCTGAATAAGATTCATAGAGTTCATTCAACCGATTATACCTTTTTGAAACAAGATTCCAAATGCGATTAAATTTTTCATCGGTTCGAATCTGCACTAGTGCTTCAATTTCTTCCGCGACTCCAATTGGTAAAGTTCGATACAGTTTGGTTTTTATTTCTTCAATTTGCTGTGTTGGGTTTTGAAAGTTCCTCATGGCATAGGACATGTTCTCTACAACCAATCAAAGAGATCTAAGTAATCAAGTGCATCAGCTGCATCCATGGTGGCAGCAACATCGGAGCTGTCTAATAAAGTACTAAGCGCATCCACTTTATCAAATGGTTCAAACACATTAAGTGAAGAGATATCAGGTAGAGGTGGCTGAATCGAGGTAGTAAACTCAGGATTTCCCATAATCCCTACGGAAGAACTCAAGAGAAGTTCCCCACCACCAGAATATAGGTCTACCCCTCCACTAATATTATTTTTTGTAAATCCTATTACCCCTTCCAAGCTAGTGAAAGTTTCTCCTTCGAAAATATTAGCATGTCCATTAATGACTTCACCGCCGCCTAGATCTATTTTCGTTCCATTACTTACATTTTCAGTTATGTGCGCAATAGTCTCACCATTCCCATCCATAACTATTTCTCCCCCAGCTGCGTCTGGTCTTGTTGAAGCAATGACCGTACCGTTTCCAGTAGCATAATCATGTCCGCCAAAAAAATTAGGTTTTTCATGTATTTTCTCTAAACCATTGCCAATTATCAAATCGTTTTTGTACATAACACCAATAAGCGCTTCCATAAAAACAACTCCTTTATAATAAAAATGACTATCCAAATATAAGGACAGTCAGCTACCGTTTCTATTCAGTGGTAACCCGACTATCCTAGCCCGTTGGACCTTAGATTCGCGGCTTTGCGTCCCTCTCTTTCGATGAGGTTTGCCTTTATCAATTTATTATAATTATTTACCATTTAATAGTAAGTAAATTTTTAAAAAATGTAAATAGTTTTCGATACTTTTCACCCAGGACTATAGTCTAATAACTAAAAAAATGTTGCCTCTCAATCTCACTGTTTTCAACATTTGCACCCTTTTTCAAAAGAATTATCTTTATTTTCCTCCACAAATCATACATTTCAATAGGCATTTTGCTAATCAACTCAAGATTTTGAAGTTAGAACGACGAGCTTTCCATCCTTTATTGTGGTGTTACCCGGGAATACAATTGGTAGCGCGCTTCCTGAAAGGGAAAGCTTGTGGAAAACTTTAATGAAATTGCAAAACAATATGAGCCTATGATTCACAAAATCATTCTGACACTAGGAATCTATAAAAACAGAGAAGAATTCTTTCAAACAGGATTAATTGCTCTTTGGCAGGCTTCGGAACGATATGATCAAGAACGAGGGGCCTTCCCCTCCTTTGCGTATTCCTATATAAAAGGTTATCTCCAAACGGAGATGACGAAAAGAAATAAGTATGAAGAACATTACGTAAGTGTGGATGACGATAGTTGGGAATTAATCCCTGACCTATCTTGTCAGCTACCGTTGCAATGGGAGAATCTAAATTATGAGGAGTTAACAAATAAAGAAAAGAAATGGCTGATGTATACCGTTATCTACGGCTTAACCATTAAAGAGATTGCTACAATTGAAAAGGTTTCCCAATCAGCCGTGAAGCTTTGGCGGTCCGAAGCGAGAAAGAGACTTAGGAACAGGTAACAGGTAGCTGGTCCATCTTCTCCCCTAAAGCTTTGAGATCCAGTATCCAACTACCTTCTACATCCCCACAAGCGGGACAAGCACTTGTCCTGCTTGTGACTATCATCACCATGGCAACAAGTTGGACACTCACCGAAACCAAGTAACAGCTCCCAAACCCTTCTACCGTATGGGTTAACGAACTTGTTCCCTTGATTCACAAATCTGCCTTGGAAGAAATCCTTACAATAAGTATATAAACCTAGTTCTTTTTACTTATAATGATAACCAAAGGGGTACTCATTAAGTGATAAAAGGAGGGTAAAATCGTAAGGGGGGCGTTGTGATCTGTTTTATTATTTGGAGCCGAGGAGCTGAAGTAACTTGTTGTTATTAGAATGCTATATTATTAATCAAAAAACTTTGTACATGCAGGGATTTTATGATCGAAACGGAAAGCGATGTACCCTTGTAAGAGAACTCGATAAGACTTTCACCGTTGATAGATCACCCCTTCATATCCTAGAAGATAGTATTAAATGTATTGGCTATGACCTTAAAGGCGCGATGGCTTCTGCTAAATGGATTCTAGGAGAGATCCATATGCCACCTGTCATGATCAACCCGATTCAAAGTATTTGCGTATTCTCTGACAAGTCAGCCAAGAATGAAGATACCATTTGGTTTAATCCTGTACATATCGTTCGTACCATTAGTTACAAGAAAAAAACATACATAGAATTTTCAAACGGAATCACGCTCATTCTCCATTGCTCAGTTTCTTCCTTCAATACAAAGCTTCAGAATGCCATGCAACTCAGGAATTTAACAACAGAAATGGGCAAAAACCCGATCTCTATGATTTTGGATCCGAGTAAAAGAAAACCTACGAGGAAAAACAAAAAATAAATTCAATCAAACGTTTGATTGAATTTAAAACTAATTATCCTAAAGGTCAATCATCCTTGTTTGGTTGGCCTTTCGTTGTGTTTAACCTCGTTTAAAAGCCCTTCTTTCTGCATATTCCTTACATGATGGACAACAATAGATTGTCTTCTTAGAATCCAGATATTTTGTATATTGCTTCGTCTTTCGTTTACAGAAGTAACATTTCTTTGAAAAAAACATACTTCTCTCTCTCCTTACTTAGGTGGTGATCATTTCCTGAAATGAGTCAAAGGATCTGTCCCCTTGTCCCTCTTCTCTTCATATCGTACATATTTTCGTCCGCAACTTTAATCATTTCTTCTAGATCTGAGTTGGATACTTCAGTTGTATAGGCAGTTCCTATACTAGCAGATACTTGTATCATATGAAGGTTAATGTTCATCGGATCCTCTAAAACAGATTGAATTTGTGCAGATAGGCCATCTAACTCATTTTTGTCCCTATTAGATAATAAAATCACAAACTCATCTCCATCCAACCGACAGAGGATATCCGAATTCTGCAGCTCCCTGCTTACCCTGGATACAACCTTCTCCAGTAATTGATCACCTACATCGTGACCATACGTATCATTGATATACTTAAAATCATTCATGTCAAAGAATAATAGGCCGATGGAATCCACCTTCCTGTTTTTTCGTTCAGCAAAATCTTTCTTAAGCAATATCCGATTTGCTGCCCCCGTCAAAGGATCATGATACGCAAGTTCTTGAAGCTTTTCGTTAGTCTCTCTTACATCTTGCCATAGCCGAAGAGTCATATGAATAAACGTCAATAGAAAGGCTGTAACAAATACACCAAATAAGACTAGATATACAAAATCCCCCCTAACGACATTCGGGAAAATTTGCTGGTGCAAGTAAAAGAAAGAATAGTAGTTTAAAATCATCGAAACAGTAAAAGCTAGTAACACCACACGATAGTTTTGATAGATCGCACTCAAAGGCAGTCCCAACCACATGAATAAGTAATTGACCAGATACGGAGAATCAGTTAAAAGGAAAGAAAAATAGACATAAGTGCAACTTACCATGGCATACATAGTCGCTCTTGGATTTACTTTCCTAAGAATCATCGTTAACAAAAGAAGACCCACAATGATAAATAAAAAAATCGGTGGAAACACACTTGCTAATCCTTCTATGAAGACATTAATCATTACTTGTATCAAGTAAAAACAACCCATTAAGATGAATAAATGTACATTGCGCCGATGGATTAATTCGTTACCAATCATAGATAGTCATTCCTGTTCTTGGGTGGTAGTAGGGTTAGATACCTTCTAGTTTCCAACCCCATTTCTCTGTAAAATTATAACATACGTGAGTCTATGGGCACACGTTTGATCCGAACCCCAATCACGATAAGGAATTGTTTGTTGTCATAGGGACAGTGTGCCACCTCTCCCCTCTGTACACGCCTCACCAATCTTCCCCCTGCCGTTATGTCGAATATAAACTCTCTGAGAATATCTCTGTTGGCAGGAAACGATTTAATTAATTTCTTAGACGTTGGTACAGAATTTTGGTTCTCCTCATACAACTACTTCTTTTACGGTTATTAAAGATTCCTTTTGCCAGCTTTTCAGATCTCCACCAAGATATCAGCTGCACTTTCCCATTCAGGTTCGTCATACCAATTCCATCAGAGTCCCAAAACTCGCCGTGAGGACGTATGGATAAAAATACGCAAAATATAGATTAAAATATCCGAATTTCTACTATATAATAGGCGGTTATTTTCACTCCTCTTCTCTTCAAAATCCTCGGTTCATTTTTACTTAAAATTTCACCAAATAAAACGCAAAAAATGGCCCACCTCCTTGTTTGGAGATGAGCCTGATTGGTCGTTTTTCTTCTATATAAATTAGGTTTTAATTATTGAGATATGGCATTTGCTCTTTGATCTTATCCTCTGCTAATTTCTTTGCTTCTTCAATATCTTTGAACCTTCCGTAATATGTACCTTTTACATTCACAATCCAATCCTGATTGGTTTCATCCCAAGAGACTCCTCTGATGCCACTTTTACTTCCTTTTCTTGCTCCTTGCCTATTTTGCTGATTTTCACTTTTAGTGGCGTTCACTAGGTTCCCTTTTCTATTATCCAGCGTATTGTGATTTCGATGGTCTGTAACCATCCCCTCAGGAGTGTTCATTATAAACCTGTGTAGATAAATGCGTCCCTCTGAAGTATTGGCCACTGCATAAGGATCCCCATTCCCTTTGAAATAGAACCATGTATATCCATTTGCTTTTACCCGTTCCAGGTCTTCTCTATCAATCAATGTCCTAGCTTTTTCTTTGCCATGCTTATCCCTTAGAATAATCGCAACCACATTATCTTCTACCTTTTCATAGTCATTAATCATTTCTTTACTGTAGACCTTCAAGTTTGATTTACAATTATTCAAAGTGTCTTTATCCGCATGCCTAATTGGTTCCTTGTTATCCACTCCCATGATAAAGGAATGTAACGTGATTTTCTTCCGGTGCTTCTTACCATCAACATAATAATAACTAACATTATGAACTAGATAATTTTCGAAGTCAGTATGCCACTCCGCAAACCAAGTTCCTTTGTCTAATACTCTTTGGAGATCCTCTGCATCAATTTGTGTAGTTAATGTAGAGCCATCACGTCTTTTTAACATTAGATAAGCTTTATCACCGTTAACCTCATATTCGTTTCCTTTTTTGATTTGAATCTCTTGATATCCAACAGTTAAATTGCTCTTCCTATGATCTAACTGGTCACCATTTATAAATCTTGCTGGAGAACTATCAGTCACATCTAAAATAAAGCGGCTCAACGGAATATTTTTCTTAACTTTATTTTCACGATATGTACCCTTGATTTGCCATCTATCTCCTCGTACCTTCGTTGCTCCCCATGTATTAGGAAAGCTTTTTACCTTTTCTAAATCCTCTGTATCAATGATAACTTCTAGTATTTCTCCATCCGGTCTATTAATAAAAACAATCGTTTGATCACCTTGTATTTCATAATTGTTTTTCATAATAATCACCACCCGTTATATTTTACCATTTTAATTTAAGTACAAGAAATATAGTCTATTAAACTATTAGAATAAAGCAAAAATGGCCCACCCCCAAAATGGAGATGAGCTTAGTAAATCGTATTCTTCTATAAAAATGCTACTTAAAGTTCCTCGTCCTTCTTCATTCGATAATGGTTTTGTTCCAAGTGATAATCGTCCCGCTTTGCTTTGAACTTTTCCATTCTTCCTGCTTCCAGTAGAGGGTTGATAACCACATCCATTAAATGAGGTTTTGAAATAAACATCCTTTCATTTATAAATGCCAACATTTCCTTCATTACACGTGGTTCTTCACAATACTTCAGCAACTCTGCAATCTCCGGCCTATTTCGTAAAGCTTCATGTCGCTTTCTGGACTTTTCCTTTCTCTCTACTGCCATTTGCTCAAGGAATGAATCATACCTTTCATCAGTCGTCCACGCGAACCCGAAGTTAAAATGATAAATGATTTTTCCGCTTTTATACACGGTTGCCTTCTCTATAAATTCTTTATACAGATCTTCAGAAAATGTTGTTGGTTGTTCGATCATGTGTAGTTTCAAGTTTTTCATAAATTGCTTTAAATTCTTTCTGTACTGTATGGCATTTTCTCTTCGATTGCTATAAACCTTTAGCTGGTTATACATTCCACACAACTCTTCAGTAATGCGGTCGACCTTCCTGGAATCCTGCCCCTGCTCTTTTAGGCCTTCACTCACCGCATCATATAAGACTTGGTTTAATTCATGCAGTTCATTTTGTATTTTTTTCTCTGCATCTAGGTCTTCATCAGTTAGTTCAACTTGTGAAATGGCATCGAGGGCATCTTGATAGAACGTGGGGGATGTACTTATTGCTTCTAACAAATGAATAAAATGCTGTTCAATATATCTTTGACGAAAATACCTTGTATCACATGGATCATTCACATATTGATGGGGTCGATTAAAATGACGGCATGTCCAATAGTGATTATGATAGTAACTTTCGGAATTCTTGACTTGAGTTCTCGAATGAACTAATGCCTGTCCACATTCCCCGCAATACATTTTATTGGTTAATGTCTCAATTTTATGTTCACCTACATCTTCATGCGGTGCACTTTTTTCCATGGCTACTCTCGCCCGTTCATTTAAAATCTCTTGTACTTCTTCCCATTCCTTCGGGTTAATAATCGCTTCGTGGTGTTCTTCGATATAATATTGAGGCGCTTCCCCCTGATTTAGAATAGGCCGCTTATCTGCAGTATTCACGGTTACATATTGTTGGAAAAGATAATCGCCACGGTATTTTTCGCTTCTCAAAATTCTATCAACAGTGGTTTTATTCCAATTATCCTTCCCTGTCGGTGATTTAATATCTTCTTTGCTCAAATCCTGCGAAATCTGGTAAACTGTTTTTCCTTCTCGAACATCTTTGTAAATACGTCGAATCACTTGAGCCTCTTCTTCAACGATATGCCATTGAAAATGTTTATCTGCCTTGTAGCCATAATTCGTTTGCTTTCGATGAATCACACCTCTTTTAGCTTGGGTTCTTATCCCCCATGAAATGCTGCCACCCAAATTAACACTCTCTTCTTGTGCAATGCCTCCGAAAATGGATAGGATGAGATCGGACTGAGGGTCGTTTGTCCATAGGTTCTCTTTTTCAAAATATACCCCATGATACTAGTTAGATAAGAAAACTAAATATAGAGTTATATCTAACCAAAAACACTATATATTGTATCTAATTCACCTTTTTTATCTTCATATAATGATGTTTTTGTAAGAATAGATAGTATGCGTGTTAGATGTATTTATAAATGAAGGCGAACAAAAAAGCCCACCACCGCTTTAAGGTAATGAGCTAAATAAGCGAGTTTCTTCTATATAATTTAAAACAATGGTGCTTTTTTAATCTGAATTAAGAGAATTAAGATAAGTTATAAGTCTAAATTCATCCCGGTTTTTCCAGTCACAAATATACCCCTCAGTTTCATTAAAAGATAACGAATTATTGAAATTAGTAGTCAAACGAACGATAGTTTCAAAGTGAGAGCCATAAAAGCTTATATACCCTAATAGCTGATTCCCACTTCTAATGATAACCAGCTTATGTGCTTCATCAGGAAATGGAATTGCATTCAATATTCCCTTATTATTAACTTGTTCTAATAGTGTGGCAAAATGATTTTCACCGCCATTTACAATCCAATGACGTATCGGATCAAAGCAACTATCTAATACAAAGTTTTGTCCTTTTTCATATGCAAGGTAGTTAAAAATAATTTTACTACAAGTTCTGAAATAACTATCCGGATCAAATTGTAAACTTTGATGAACTGTAGCTTGAAACGTACCATATCCTGGTTCACTTTTTTGTTCTGGTGTTTGGTCAACCATTTTATGAACAAATTCCATTAGCTTTTTTGCAAGTTCAACATTGCTTAATCCTAAATGCCACTTTCCTTCATGATAACCAAGTACAAATTCATCATTATAAAACGACTCATCTTCATGAAGAATATATTTATCTTCAAACTTCTTTAATTGATTAATAAAGTTAATGAACTGCTCAGAAGGTTCTCCAAACGAACGGTCCGAAGTGAAATTATACTTCCCATTTATATTTACTATTATCTGTGGAATGTTGTATGGTTTCCCTAGACTTAGATATCCAAAACTTAATGACGTTTGACCTTCCCTACCACTCATAAGTGAAACATTTGATTTAGTTGCTTTTTTTGGTGATAGTTTCCCTCTTTTACCAGGGCCAACAAATTGTCTAGGAAGTGCTATTAAAGAATTGCGCATAAAATTTAACTCTAATGCAGAAAAAGCATTATTACATTGATCACTTACATATCCTTCTGGGAGTTTTTGAATACCTCCCAGTCCTGCCGGAAAAATATGTTCCTGTGAATTAAACGTATAATTTGGTTCTCCGCCCTTTAAGTAAATACAATACATCACAGCAACTTCTCCCTTTGAAAATAGTACAGATTACTATTTAAATAATTGATTTATTTCATCATTGAACATTTCGGCCTTCACTTCATACTCCTTCACTGATAGTCCTTGCGGAAAATATACAGCAAAATACCTATCATAACCATCTCTATATTCTAGTCCAGTTGACTCCAGAATCCTTACCCATGTTATACCTCTACTTTTTACATATTCTCTTCCAGTCTGAAATATTGGGATTTCCAAAGCAGTTTTAGGTATATGCTCTATTGGAAACCCACGTGATGATCCCATATTACGCCCTTTGAATTTAAATTTAATAAAAGCACCGCCTATTATTGTCTTGGCTAGTAAACTGGGAATCTTTGATAATTTTAGCGAAACTTGTCCAGGTTCCGCACTCATTCTTCTAATTTCCTCGATATCTAAGTCTGTTAGCGCCAATTCGCCTTGATTCTTACTATGCTCCCTATAAAAATTCATTACATTTACGCTAGCGATTAAATATTCATCATCTAGAGAATTCAGTTGTCTGTTGCATAACTTATTATGTAATCCAAGCATTTGCTTATGTACTATTTTAATTGCATAATCAACGTCTAAATCGCTATATGAAATATTTTTTAACTCTTTTTTAAATTTGGACTGCATGCCAGTATGATCATTAATGAATTTTTCTTTTTCTAGCACTATCCTAACACCATTAGTAAGTGATTTACTGACTATGGATACTGGAGAACCATTATGCTGCGAATAATTCCTAAGATTATATAGAAACCTGTATTCAAAGTATTCATCATAAATGGCAGATAATGACTCTTTAAAAAACTGAACAAAACTTTCACTTTTATTCCTCTTAAGGTAGGTCTCCCACCGATCAATAAAACTTTTATAAGCACTTAAATAGTTATTTATACATCTTACTAATTTTTTAGAAGACACATTTTTATCATCCAGCTGTTCTAAATATTCTTTATAGGTATCATTAATTTCTTCTACAAAATTTACTTCTTTCAATAGAGAATTAAGCTTGTCGGAATCTCTTAATATTTCTTCTTTTTGTTTTTCTGTTAATTGATTAAGGATTTCCAAATTTCTATTTTTTATTTCTATGACCCAACTCATTTTGATAACCTCCGTTCCTATAGGCTAATTTTTGCTTCAATATTAACTATTTCTGCAGCAGGATTAGTAAAACAGAGCTCATTAATACACAACTATAAAACTAGTAAATTTGGTATTATAATGCTGTTATTTAGGTGGACCATTTTTTTCGTGTTCTATTATGATACCAATACAATCATAAATAATCTCTCGTAAATCAGATGAAATTTTTTCTGAGAATTCATCAATTGAATATAACCAAGATCCTTTTTCTGCTATTAGTTCCTGGATTCGGCTAACATTATCTTTACCATTACTTAATTTTGGTTCCATTGGTACGCAAATTGAAATGTTTGCATCCACTTCTCCTGGATTTTTATCTGCGTATATATTGGCTCCACCAGCAATTCTATGAATCCACTCATACCGATAGTTTTTAAGATCATAAATAAATTCCCCATGTTTTTCGTAAAAATAGCTAAATGGGTAATGCTTTATTTGAATAGCTTCTTGAAACTTCTGATAATGAAAGCTTTTTGGAATGTCCTTTTTTAAGGACAAATAATCAGCTAGCCAGAGTGCAACTAAATCAAGAACCGCCTGTGAGTAAAATATCATGCTTGTAGAATGATACCTAGCAGGGACAACATCATTTGATCCAATTTGAAGCCCTTTAGGCAATTTACTTATCTCCATTTTTGCATACTCTACAATAGATACATATTCGAAAATATTTCTCCAATTAGACCAGGGTTCAATATTATTAATTGAATCCTCAGTTTCCTCATAAGAAAGTTTTTCTAAGTGTTTCAAATCCTCATTCAACAAATAAATGCCTTCTAATTGAGGCGGTAAGATCACCATTATAAAAACACCTCTTTTTTGATAATTTTACCACATTATGAATCTGACTTACTCGCTAATAAAACGATGCCCTATAAAGCTATTATCGAAATTAATGACTTCTATCAAATAAAAAAACCACCAAGTAGCCGTATTAAAATACAATACGCTAACTCAGTGGTTATTTTATTCTCTCTATTTACTTTTTCTTCCGTTTACGAGGCTTGCCCTTCTTCCTCAATCGCCAAGCCATAATATCATTTTGGTCAACCGTGATTTGCATCCCAAACTTTAAATCATAAACGATTCGGCCGTCAGGATACACCGTCCCTTTCTCAACAATTCTGCTGAAAATATCTGCCCGGAATACAATCCTCTCTTTTTCAGGTTTAAAATCCTGAATTCCTTTCAATTCTTCAAGAAGCCAATCAAGGTCTTTTTCTGCCTCAAGGCACTGTTGTTCTCTATCTTCAAAGTCATAGACTTGAGTTTGTAGTTCCACAATTTGATCTGTTATTGCTTTTATTTTGTTTGGGTCGCCCCCATGCCGCTCTCCTTCATCCACTTCATCATAAAGCTGTTGGTAAAGTTGCTGCATATCATCCTTGACCTGTTCTATCCTATTTCGTTCGTTTTTATCAGGAACAGTATTTCTAAATGCTTGTTTTATTTTATCCTTATAGCCTTCTGTCATTTTCATTTCCTGCAATAATGCCATGAACCTATGTTCAATCGACTCTTCCCTAAACCCACGGACATCACAGGTTACTTCCGTGTACTTTTTCTCTGCCGTTCTGCACCGCCAATAATGAGAGCCATCGCTCGAGCATCTTATATGAATTATAGGAGCACCACACTCGGAACAAGTAAAAGTATTGAAAAACTCCTGTCGTGTATGAGGCTTCATTGATTTTCCTTTTTTATTACTTCGATTATTCATGATAAGCTGAGCCGCTTCCCAATCCTCCCGGCTCACAATCGCTGGGTGGTGATTTTGAGTTATATATTGCGGAAGCTCTCCATTATTTTTTAGATTTTTTCCGGTTAAGGTGTCCTCTACGTAAAACCGCTGAAATACTAAATCACCTACATAAATTGGATTAGTGATCATGCAATCAATGCTGCGATGGTGCCACTTGTTTTTTCCTCTGGCTGTTACAATACCATCTTCAGATAATTCCTTTGCAATTTGATTAGTGCTTTTGCCAGTCAAAAACTCCTTGTAAATTCGGCGTATAACATCCCCTTGTTTTGGATGGATTAGCCAGTTCCCATCTTCATCGTACTCATATCCGTAGCGTTCGTATTTGGTATTGAACTTCCCTCGCTCAGCCAATCTACGTTTTCCCCAAGCAACGCTTTCTGCTAAGTTTCTGCTTTCCTCTTGAGCCAGTCCACTATAAATCGTAAGCATCACTTCGCCATCTTCATCAAGGGTTCGTATGTCCTCCTTTTGAAAGACCACTTCCACTGGTGGCTTTAGTGCTTTTAGCATTCTAACCGTCTCAAGAACGTCAACGGTATTTCTACCAAATCTTGAAATCGACTTTGTAATAATGCGGTCTATTTTCCCCTTTTTACAATCATCAATAAGCCGTTGGAATTCCTTTCTATGTTCTGTATTCGTGCCAGATACACCTTTATCAGCGTACACTTTGACTAGACTCTGGTTGGAATCCTTTAAAATATGATAGGTGTAGTAGGCAATTTGTGTTTCCAAGCTTCCCAACTGATGAGCTATCTCCGTACTAATTCTTGCATAAGCGGCAGTCCTGATTTTGGGTTGATTCGGTTTCTGTTTTTCTAAATGTTTTACGGGGTAAAACTCTATCTCCTTTTTTACGTTTTGATAAAATCGCAAAGGATCCTTTTCAATAACTTGTTCGTTCAATGTAGATGCCCCCTTATCTGTTTGTTCGGGAACTTCAGGAGTCTTTGAAGGAGTGGATTGTTCATCATGTTCTCCCTTAATTTCTTGAGGCATCGGAGGAACAACGCAATTTCCTATCTGCGTTTCCTCCTGATCTAGCCAGCGAATAATGTAGGCATCCTGAGAAAATATCTTGATGCTTATAATCCAGGCACGCATATAGTCAATCGTTACTTCATTTAAAAACTGTTCCACACTCGTGACATTCTCCATCCATTGAATGGCCTGATTGCGGTAATTCCGATCTGCTTCTATCTTCGTAGCCCACTCCTCAAACACCTGAAGTTCTTCCTCTATCTCTTCTCTTTTTCGGATCGGCAGATTAATTGATTCATTGAATTGATATTCTTTTGCCATTTCTAACTCTAAGAAGAATAGAAGTCGTTGATATTCAAAGTGATCATTTTTATTCATATGTTTAATATCGTGAAACATCATTTTTATAACCTTTGAATCAGTAAAGTCATACCGTTCTTGAAAAGCTGCAAGCATCATCTCTAGTAGCTTTGTTTCAGCCATATCTTCAGACGGGCATAAAATTTCGCTTGCTATTTTCTTTCTACAAGCCCATTTGGCGGTTGTATGTTTATGATAGATATTATTGCAAAGCCCACAAATAACCCTTTTTGACATTGCTTTTTCTTTCGTCTTTTTCTTTTTAGTTTGCGGCTTGTTTTTGACCTTTCTTTTTTCCAATATGGATTGAGCCTGTTGGAAAGTTTCTCTGCTGATAATGGCGGGATGGCTATTTTCAATTAAATATTGTTTCTCCATTCCATTATTTTTCCTATAAACATCGTGTATAAAATCACTGACTGTTTCACGGGTTAACTTGTCTCCAGTGTAATTGTGATTAGTAAGGATCCGATGGACTTTTGTATCCGTCCATATATCACTTCCTCTTGCCGTCTTTATTCCTCGTTCAATCAATAATCGAGCGATTTGCCGTTTAGATATACCGCTATTAAAAAGTTCATAGATTTCACTAACAATAACAGCTTCTCTTTCATTTATCGTTAACACCGAGCCGTTTGTATTTTTATGAAGGGTGTATCCAAACTGTGGCTGAAATAGAGGAATTCCTTTTTCAAATCTTTTCTCAAATCCCCACTTTGTAATTTCTGAAATGGTCCTACTTTCTTCTTGAGCAATTGCTGCTAAGGCTGTCAGAAAGAATTTATTCTTCAATTCCAAGGTGTTTATTTTCTCGCGTTCAAAATATATTGCTATGCCCAACTCTTTGAGCTGATCCACTATTTCAAGCAAGTCTTTTGAATTCCTAGAAAAACGTGAGATGCTCTTTGTTAGAATCAACGCCGTGGAGCTGGATGGATAAAAATACGCAAAATATAGATTAAAATATCCGAGTTTCTTCTATATAATAGACGGTTAATCTCACTCATCTTTCTTTCAAATTCCTCAGTTCATTTTTATTGCGAATTTCACCCCATAAAACGCAAAAAAAATGGCCCACCTCCATGCCTGGAGATGAGCCTGATTGATCATTTTTTTACTTTTTCTTTTGTCGCCCTAGTTCATAGCATTCTTTACAACCTCTTGGTTTGTTCGTTTTACTACCCTTTCTACTATAAACAGAAGCCGGCCATTCATGCCCTTTATCACAAATCCACCAAACCTTCTTACTAGAACCAGCTGTAATATCATAAGGTGTAAGAGCTCCATTTTTGGTTGGATGCCATTGAGCAGCAAGCTTAGGATTAACCGTCGCTAAACAATTATCTTTCCCAACCTTTTTTCCTACACAGTATGGACAGCCTTCCCCCCTATTCCGATGATTCGGAGCTGCCTCATAAGAATGTCCCTTGGAGCATTTCCACCAGAATTTCTTATTAGAGTTGGGGAGAATATCAAAGGGAGTAAGGTTTTCATTCTTATCATAATCCCATTCTTTTGCTAGCTCTTTTTTCACTGTACCTAGCGATGTTTCAATTGTAGCTATTTGTCCATCACAGACCGGACAACCATGTCCCTTTTTTCGAGTAGAAGGTGCTGACTCCCAACTATGTCCCTTATCACAAGTCCACCATAGTTTGAAACTAGAACCGTAAGTAAAGTGTTCTGGTCCAAACGGAAAGTTCCTTTCTAGATCGAATTCCTTTGTTAACAAACTACTATTTTCTTTTATATTATTTCTCTGTTCTATAGGAGGTACTTGACTAAGGATTTCAAATCTTTGTTCTTCAATATGGATATCTTTTAAAGCTTCTATTCTATGTTTTTCTTCTGCAGAAATATTTACATTTTCGGTTATGTATTGCAAAGAAGCCATGATTGCTTCCTTGAGCTGATTTCTATTTTTATTTGAAAACGAAATATTAGTAACACCTTGCAGCGGAACTTCAGATAATCCTTGTTCACGCATTCTAACAAGAAAATTACAGAACTTAATAAGCTGCCTGCTTTTTTCGGTATCAATTGAAAGTCTGTCCCGATGATGAAACTCACTATCGTATTCCAATATTATTTTGTACTTTGGTACATATATATCAACTTTGAAACTTTTGTCTTCCACTTCTATAACGTGATTTAATTTAACCTCTTTAAATACTCTTTTATAAAAATAACCAAATGCTAACTCTTCAAAAGATACATTATACTTTTCTTTACATTTTGGACAAGCTGTTTTTTGACTAGTCCGATGGTTAGGTGCAGTTTGCCATTCATGATTACACTCTTTACAAACCCACCAAACTTTTTTATCTGAATAAGCATGTATCTTATCAGGTTTCAATTCCCCATTTTTTGTTGGATGCCACTCTTCAAGAACCTTGGGATTCATAGTTGCTAATGAATTTTCCTCTGTTACAACTTTACCTGCACACTTCGGACAACCGTTTCCATATTTTCTATTTGAGATAGTAGATGACCATGTATAACTACATTTAGAGCACATCCAATAAACCTTTCTAGAAGAGCCTGCTGTTACATCATCTGGCTTTAAAGACCCGTTCTTGTCAGGGTGCCATTCTGAAGCCAGTTTAGGGTGTGTCTTGGTTAATGGTTCTTGTAATCTACCAAAACATATAGGGCACCCGGTTCCTCGATTCCTTGAATTTATTCTAGCTTCCCATTCATGCCCTTTCTCACAAACCCACCATGCAAAATTATTAGTACCAGCAGCAACATCATCAGGTGTGATAGAGCCGTTCTTTGAGGGATGCCATTCTGAAGCTAACTTTGGATTCTTTTGTGAAAGAGGGATAAATTTTTTAGGCATTTTGGAACTCCTAACCAATAACTTTATTTTTTGCAAAAAGTACTATTCCGTTATATTTTACCATTTTAGATGCATACAAGTATCAAGTAATATTTAAATCGACAGTTCACTCCTAAAACAAAAAAATTGCCCATCCCCCAGAATGGAGATGAGCTTTTTGGTAGATTAATAGATTGCTAAATTATTTTTCCTTTACCCGGTACACATACTCCCTGATATTCTTCCGCTTCCCCTGTACTTTGAAGCGCTCAAACGTACCTTTTTTAAACAAAGGCATAACCACTCGATCGACAAGGGTTGTTTTCCCCATTTGTTTCCTTTCCAGCATAAATGCTAACATCTCTTTCACCGTCCTAGGTTCATGACAGTACTCGAGAAGTGCTGCTACTTCTGGCCCTCTCAAAAATGCTTCATGTTTTGCTTTTACCTTCGCCCACCGCTCCCTTTCACATTGTTCCTGAAAAGTGGAATACACCTCGTCAGTCGTCCATTCCAATCCAAAGCGCAAATGATACACAACGCTGCCATCTTTATATACTGCCGCATGTTTCAAAACATCTGTGTAGATTTCACTTGGGAAGGCTTTTGATTCACTTTTTATATAAGCTTTCAAGTTTTTCATAAAACGCTTGAGTGCCTTTCGTTCCTCTTCCGCTTTCTCCTTCCGATCTCGAAAAGCAGCCAGCCTCTCATACATGGAACATAGTTTTTCGGTCAATTGGTCAACTCGTTCTGTATCTCTCCCCTGACCATGAAGGCTTTCGTCGACCACCTCGTAAAGTTCTTGATTTAATAGTTTCACTTCCCATTCTAACTGTTCTTCCTCAATTTTCTCTTCAAGAGATAAGTCCATCTGTTCAATCGCCAGCTCGGCCTTCTGATAGAATGTAGAATCCTCATAAATATTGATTAACATATGTCGAAAGTGTTGTTCATAGTATTCCTGTTTAAAAGCCATTGAATCACAAGGATGATGAACATGGTAGTGTGGATAGCCTGCTCGATAACAGACCCAATAATGTGAATAATAGTCACCATCTTTTTTCGGCCTTTTATTCACATAATGGACCACTTGTTTGGAACATTCCCCACAAATCATCTTTTCTATGAAGGTTTCATTTTTATTTTCATTGATTTCTGGTAAGGGAGCTGAACGTTTCTTCTTTACCTCTTCCGCTCGCTCATCTAGTATCTTCTGTACTTCCTCCCATTTTTTCTTTGGTATGATCGGTTCGTGATGCCCCTCTATATAATACTGAGGTTCTTGACCTTCATTAGGAACGTTTCTCTTTCGGCCATTTTGCACCGCTATCGTTTGTTGGAATAAAATATCGCCTTTATAAACCACATTTCTTAAGATGTTTGTAACCGTTCTGGCTCCCCAGGTTAAATTACCAGTTGGGCTCGGAATCTTTTTTTCACTTAAATCAACTGCGATTTGAGCTACAGTGACTCCCTTTCGTACTTCTCTAAAGATGCGCCGGACCACGCTCGCTTCTTCTTTCACTACATGCCAACGGTAGTTATCATCAATGGTATAACCATAGTTCGGTCTTTTTCGATGGATAATGCCCCGCTTGGCCATGCTCCGAATTCCCCAAGCCATGGATCTACCCATACCGATACTTTCCTCTTGTGCAATGCTTCCGAAAATAGATAACATAAGGTCTGCTTGAGGGTCCGAAGTCCATATATTTTCACGTTCAAAGTAAATGTAGGTTGGATTTGGAAGCTGACGAAGATATATCGTGATTTCCAGTGTGTCTTGGATATCTCGGCTTAGTCTGGAAACGGACTTGACCAAGATGACATCAATCCGCCCCCGTTCACACTCTCGAATGAGCCGATTCAATTCATCTCGATTTTTCATGGAACGCCCCGATATTCCTTCGTCTGCATAGATGCCTGCAAATTGATAGTTCTGGTTTTTCAAAATCAAATAAGTATAGTATGCTACCTGTGTTTTCAGGCTTGATTGCTGCTCTAAACGGTCCGTTGAAACACGGCAATAAGCAGCTGTTCGCAGGGCGGTTTTAGTACTTAAATGGGATGAAGGCTGTTTATTCACCCCCTCCATCGATGCTTCAATCGTCTGCAAAATCGCTTTACTGTTGTTTGGTTCAATCTTCTGTACTTCTCTTTTAGGAATGGATGATTTCTTATTTTCCTTTTCCTTTATCATCAAATCGCCTTTGTCATTTAGTATTTTCAATTCAGAAGTCACCTCCTTTGTTGTTTGGCTTTCTTCAGTCGGTGATGAGTCTATATTCTTTATTAATGGTGTTCCAATGGTCGTCACCGTTCCATCCAACCATTTCACCTCATAATCTCGTTCAGTAGTTACCGATGTGCTTAAAACCCATGCCCTGAAATGTTCTAGAGTGGCCTGTTCGTAAAAAGTCTCCATTTCCTGAATGGAATCCAACCATTGAATGGTACTGGTCCGGTAAGGTCGTCCTTCTTCTACGCTTTCAATATGTTCTTCAAATGCACGATACGCTTCTTCTTTTTCCTTCAGCTCTTCATCGGTATCCGTAGTTCGAGCCATCTCCATTTCCGTCAGCCACTTTAACCGGTGGAATTCGAAATGGTCTTGTTGATTGGCAACGGTCAGTATTTTCTTCAAAGTATCGATTTGAACATTTTCATCTTCTAAGAACTTTTTCTCAAAAGCCTCTAGCATCATGGTTCGTATTTGATGTTCTTGTAATTCTGGTCCCTCACAAACGCCAGCTTTTCTTGCATTACACCGCCAGATATTACCGGTCTTCCTTTTATGGACTCTTATGAGTTTCCCACAATGCTGGCAGATGATTTGTTTCTGAAAAGCATGTGGTTCTGTGGGAGTGGATCGCTTACGTGGAGATTTATGGTCCAAACTAAACTTTTCCTGAGCCCGATCAAAAACATCAATACTGATAATGGCTGGATGGGTATTTTCAATCAAAATGGGCTCATCCTTGTTAATCGTTTTTTGCTTGGTAAACAAATCAATAGAATGAAGTCTGGCCACCTTATTACCGGTATAGGTAGGATTCTGTAACATATATTTAATATTTTTTGTCCCCCATATTTTCCCGCCCTTCATGGTTGGAATCTCCAGACGTATAAGTTCTCTCATGATGTCTGGGATGGACCAATCTTGTAAATACCAATCGTATATCAAACGAACTACCCTTGCTTGTTCCTCGTTGATTTCAAGGGTGGGCTGTCCATCTTTTGTGATTTTTCTATAGCCGTAGGTCGCTACAAACTTCGGCTTTCCTTTTTGCAAACTTTTTTCATAGCCCCATTTGGTAGAGGCAGAGATCGTTTCAATTTCTTCTTGTGCAAGTGCCGCATACGTACTTAATAAAAATTGATTATATTCAACCGAGGTATCTACCTTCTGCTCTTCAAAGTACACGCCGACTCCCTTCGCTTTTAGCTCTTCTACAATCGTGATAAGATGCTCCGCATTCCGAGTGAAGCGAGACACATTTTTGGTCAAAATAAAATCGACACGTCCTTCATGGCAATGGCGGATAAGACGTTGTAACCCTTTCTGTTTGGTGGCATTCCTGCCACTCGTGCCGTTATCAAAGTACACACCAACGAATTTCCAGTTTGGTTTACTTCGAATGAGATGTGTATAATGTTGCACTTGGTTTTCTAGAGAATGCAGTTGCTTTTCTATATCCGTACTCACCCGACAATAGGCTGCCACCTTCACTTCATGGTTGCCGATTAACGGACTTTCTTCTCTTGCCTTAACTGGATCCCACAATGTTCGGACCCACATGCCTTTTTGAATTTCATCCAATACAAAAACCCCTTTCCCATAAGTGATAATGGTTCGTGTCCATCTATCACTCACATCCCGAGAACATTCAAGTTCTTTTTCCGGGTGGAAAGAGGTTTATGTTTATTCAATTAGATTTAGCTTATTTTTTCTTAGGAGTCTTACGTTCTCTTACACAGAGGGCCCGTTTCACCCCGCATTTAAATTGAAATTCAACTATTCGTTCCTTATAAATAATGCCCCGTTCGATTGTCTTTTTGAAAAGCGTTACATCAAAGTCCTCTAGTTTCTCAGTTTCTTCTAATAAGACTAGGAGCGATTGGAATTGCTTTTCTAAATAAAGTTGCTCTTGCATGTTTTCCTCTAGGCTGTCCCGCTCCTGTTGGAGAATTTCTTGTTCGTAGATGAGATGTCTTAAGGTCGCATCGTAAATGGCATCGCTGGTGGCTGACTCTCTTGCAGCCAATTCACTAATGCGGTCGGTTATTGCTTCAATTTGCGTGTTCAACTCCTCCAGCCGTTGTTGTTCCGGTGGAGAGAGGGATGCTTTTGCAATGGCTTGTTTCGCTTCTTCTATTACTTCATCGAGGTTTTCTTTCATTTCCCTCATAATTTTCATAAAGGCATTTTCAAGGTCTGTCTCATGAACATAGCTTGTTTTACAATCTTTATAGTCTGGATCTCGTCCTGCGGTCACTCGGCATTGCCATGCAGAAATGTAATACTTCTCCCCCTTCCTGCTTGAAGTCATCCGTCTTCGTATCACCGGCCTTCCACATTCTCCGCAATAGTACTGATTGGAAAATGGGCTGTGTCCACTAAAGTGCTGCCGGTATTTGTTATCCGGGTCCCGCATCATCAAACTTCGCCTTTTCATTTCTTGTTGAACCGCTTCAAAGGTTTCTTCGCTGATAATGGCTGGGTGGGTATTCTTCACAAAATATTGTGGCTGAATATCTCTGTTGCGAACGCGTTTATGCGATAAAAACGCCGTGAGGCTGAATGGATAAAAATACGCAAAATATAGATTAGAATATCCGAGTTTCTACTATATAAATAAGCTAACTTTTATAATGCAAAGAGCCCACCACCATAGTGATGAGCTATACTATCCCTTATCTATTAATCTCTTTCCAAATCAAATTCGGTATTGTTTATTAGTCTTTCATTTTCAATTTTATAAGTCCTTTTTATTTCTTGAATTCCATCTAACTCATCCAGTATCTCGTCAAATAAATATTTAAGGAAGTCCAATCCTTTTTCAACTACACCTAGGTTTTGATTTAATTTATCTAATATCAGCTCTCTTTTTTCACGAACCCGCTCATCCGCCAATTCTAGAATTCTTTCTGTATCTTCTGGCTCACCCGTATTCAACCCAAGAGAAACATCACTATAGTGTTCATAATTAGAATCCCATTCTTTCATTTCGTTAAATTCACCTATTTCATTCAAATGAAATTTTAGAATAGATACTGTTTTTTCAAGGGCCTTTAATCGGCTTGGGATGTATGTATTGTTTATTTCTTCATCAAACTTGTATAGCAATTCATCAAAAAGATACTCAACGTCACTGTATAGTTCTATAAAACTATTCCAGTCAGAAATGGGGATATCACCATTTGAAAAATCTATACCATAGTAACTACCTCTATACCCAAAGTCATATTCTGTTATTAGGTTTTCCTCAATTGAGGTGATTATCCTATTACATTCGTTAATAGTTTGTTCTAGAAAAGCTTTGCTTAGTTCGTAATATGAGTCGATGCTATAATAAATAGATTCCTTTTTTATAAGCTCAAACATCTTCTTCTTTATTTCGTTTACAGAGGCTTGGTCATAAATAATTGTTCCCATTTCATAATTTGACTTACTTCCATTAGAAAAGTTTGCCGAACCGATGTATGCAATATTATCTGTAAGAAATATTTTACTGTGGTTATCAAAATTAAAATAGGTTTCAATGCCACCTGCAATATAATCATCTAGTAACCTACAATAACTTTTAATGCTTTTAAAAACGTTTTCCTGCTGCTTATCATTTTTATAATCCCAGCGACCAGGAATATTAGTTATTACGGTAATTTTAATATCGGGGTTCCCTTTCTTAATCTTTTTTAATAGTTTCAGAAGTTCAGGTTTATAAACTGCAGAAAGATTATATGTAACTATGCCTATGAAATCAGTATTGTCAAAGTCATCGACTACTTCCTGAAACCCATATTCGTCAAACGATAACAAAAGCTTACTGCTATTTGAAATTGCTAATTCTTCTTTCAAAATGACACATCCTATCCAAGTTATCTTTACTATTATTCTATGAAGAAAACTCCTTTAATACACCCCTATGAGTTAATCTCTTTTAATAAATTATACTCTATTAGTAACATCTTAATGACTATCTCTTGTTTATTGTATCCCTTTTACATTATGTGCCACGTTCTCTTATTTATAATCTACTTAAACGCAAAAAAACGGCCCATCCCTTAATGGAGATGAGCCTGTTTCGTTTTCTTCAATTTATTTTATTTTTTCGCAACTTTTAAATTTGGGCCTGAACCACAGTGTACTTTCAGCCCACCATTGATGGAAAGGATGAAAATTAGAGTTATGTATATGTAAAGTCTGATCAAATAAATGAAGTTCTTTAACAGGTGACCCCTCATCAAAACAACTCTTCCGTAGTTGCAATGCATCAAAGTCTTCACTAAGTTTTTCAAAATCTATAAATGTATTATCACCTAAGAAATTTGGTCGGCCATAATTTGATAACAACGTATCTATATCTTTTTCTGTTTCCACAACAAATACCTCAGCTTCCTCCGGCTCTAATTTGTACCACTCTCCATCGTCCATCGGATAATCTTTTGAAAAATACGATCCCACTTTTTTATTAATGAAAGTTGAGGTCCAGAATCCATATTTAGGTTTTGCCTTGTTTTCTTGGTTTTGTACTGGTTTAATTTGGGACAAGTCCAAAGTGCCATTTCTTGCAACATGTAGTTGTGATTCTAATTTTATTTTCATTAAATACTTCCTCCGAATGCTGATTTTCCAACACAATTATATCACACAGCATCTGCATATAATTTAACGCAAAAAATGGCCCACCTCAACAATCGGAGATGAGCCAGTTAATCTATTACTCTATTAAGTTATTAACTCCGCAAAACCAGTATCTTCGATAACCTGATAATGAAACACTTCTCTGGTTCCACCCTTTTCCGGTGCTTTGAATCTTTCCATTTTCCCTTCCTTCATCAGGGGTCTCAAAATAACTTGGAAGATGTGTGAATCAGAAATTACCATCCTTTCATTCATAAAACTTACAATCTCTTTTAGATCCTTTGGCTCCTCACAAAATACTAGCAGCTCCTTAACCTCAGGCCCTTTGAGTAACGCCTCATGTTTTTCCTTCGTTTTCTGCTTCTTTTGCTGCCTTTTTAACTCTACATAATCAGCATAGGTTTCTGGCATTTCTTGTTCCAGTTCAAATATAAGATGGTAGGTGACCTTTCCATCTTTACACACTTCTGCTCGACTAATAAATTCTTGAAACAAGCCGTCAGGAAATTCCTCACTTGCTCCTTCCACATACTTTTTCACCTTTTTCATGATTTCCTTAAACAGTTTTCTTTCATGTTCCACACGTCTTTCTCGTTCACTAAAATGTTTCAGTTGGTCATGCAACTCCACCAATTCTTCTGTCAGTTTATCCACCAGCTGAGTGTTTTGGCCGTTTTCATGGATGCCCTCTTCTACAGCTTTATACAAGGCTTGGTTTTGCGTTTCCACTTTGTCCTGCAAATCTATTTTTTCTTGCTTTTCTTCCTCTGTTAATTCCAATCTATTAATCCAATGCAAGACGTCATTTTTAAAATTAGGGTCCGCATGAATTTGGTTTAAAAAGTGGATAAAGTTCCACTCTAAATAATCCTGGCGAATACGCCTTGTATCGCATCGTTCAGTTCTATATCTCTGATCATGGCGACAGCACACCCAGAAGTGCGTTTCAAATGGCTTTTTCCATCGTCTCTCTACATGTCGTCTATGCCCCATCAAATATCCACATTCACCACAATACAGTTTTTCAATAAACGCTTCATTTTTCATTTCATCTTTTTCATACTTCCGATGCCCATCTTTGATAAATCCTTTTTTCCGTTCTTCTAAAATATCTTGAACCCGGTCCCAGTCCTTTGGTTTAATGATCGGCTCATGATGATTTTCAATATAATACTGTGGTTCCTCACCTTGATTACGGATGACCTTAGATTGCAGTGTATCAACGGTCACGTGTTTTTGAAATAAATAATCCCCCCTATACACTTCATTGGTTAACATCGCCATCACTGATTTAGGATTCCAATAGTCTTTTCCTGTTGCTGTTTTAATCCCATCACTGGCTAAGTCTTCACAAATTTTATTTACTGTCTTACCTTTTATCACTTCCCTAAAAATACGTTTGATGATTTTGGCTTGCTCTGGCTGGATATGCCAGCGATAATCTTCGTCTACCCAATATCCATACGTAGCCTTTTTCCATCGGATAATTCCTCGTTTGGCCTGACTCCGATGTCCCCAAGCAATGCTTCTTCCAACATTCATGACTTCTTCTTGGGCGATTGCACCGTAGATGGACATCATCAACTCTGATTGGGGATCTGACGTCCAGATATTCTCCTTCTCAAAATAAATATATACTGGGGTTGGTAATTGCTTAAGATGACGTGCGATAGATAAGGTATCTAATGCATTCCGGCTGAAGCGAGAAATGGACTTGGTGATGATGACGTTTACAAGTCCTCGTTCACAATCCTTCAAGAGTTGGTTTAATTGATCTCGCTTTTCCAAGGAGCGTCCTGTGATTCCTTCATCTGCATAGATACCCGCAAATTCATAGGATGGGTCTTTCAGAATGAGATACGTATAGTATGCTACCTGTGTTTTCATGCTTGTTTTCTGCTCTAAGCGGTCGGTTGAAACCCTGCAGTATGCAGCTGTCTTAAGTGTATTTTTACTTTTTTGCAAATGATCTGGCTTTTCATTTCCTATCCGTGCGTTCTCAATCGTTTCAAGAATAGCCTTCCCTTCACCTGGTTCTATCTTTTGTACTTCTCGCTCAACCGTAGTATTCACTTCTTTTTCCCTCTTCTCTTTTAAAGCCCCATGTTCATCGAGAAGGGTCAGTTCTTGATTCACCTCCTTCTTGGGGCTCTCTTTTTTCTTTGGTTTTTCTTCTTGAGATGAATGAATGGATTTGCTTTCAGATAATTGACCAACCATCAAGCTTGTCCCATCAAACCATTCAACTTGGTAGTTTTTTTCATTTTCTATCGTGATTTGATGAATCCATGCACGTAGGTATTCCGTCGTTACGTTTTGATGAAACTCTTCCATTGATTGTAGTTTTTCTAGCCATTCCAATGTCTTTACACGAAAAGGACGATCATCCTCTATTTGAGCAACCTGTTTTTCAAACGCTTGATATTCTTTTTCTAATGCATGTATCTTTTCTGGATCCTCATTACTTTCCTTTGCTATCTCCAATTCCGTTAACCATTTCAACCGATGAAATTCAAAATGGTCCTGCTGATTGGTCGCTTTAAGTTCTTTCTGCAACTGGGCAAGACTATCCGATTGATTCGATTCATATTTTAAGCTCATCGCTTGTAATGCCATTTGTTTTAACTGCTCTTCATTAATGTTCGGAGCATCGCATGTTTTGGCATTACTCGAAGCACACTTCCAGTAGTCAATTCTAGGACTAGGAAAAAATTTATATCGATATCCACAGGCATGGCAAATGAGCTTTTGGGAGAATGCCGGTCGATTTCTCTTGGTTGGTATTCCTGTATTTCTTTTGTTGCTTTCTATACGCCTCTGCACTTCATCAAAAACTTCCCGACTGATGATTGGAGGGTGGGTGTTTTCTATCTCAATCTCCTCTCGATCGTGATATGTCATTTTGTGAGTGAAAAGATCTCTGGTCGCAGTTCTTGCCATCATATTTCCCGTGTATGTGTAAGTCATTAGCATTTTTTTGATATTGGAAGCCAACCATCTATCTTTTCCGTTAGCTGTTTTAATCCCTTGTCTGTATAATTCTCTTGTAATTTCAGCCCTAGACCACCCTTGTAGAAACCAATCAAAAATGTTGCGAACAACCGCCGCTTCTTGTTCATTAATCTCAAGTGTATTTCCTGACTCCCCTCGAACTAGGTTATAGCCATATAGTCTTGAGAATTTAGCTTCACCTTTTTGAAACTTCTTCTCGTAACCCCATTTTGTAGATGTAGATAGGTTCTCGATTTCTTCTTGGGCAAGGGCTGCATAGGTGGTGAGTAAAAATTGATTAAACGTAATAGATGTATCAATTTGTTCCTTTTCAAAGTAGATCCCCACATTTTTAGCTTTAAGATCCTCTACTATTCCCATCAAATGTTCTGCATTTCTCGTTAGGCGAGAAACATCTTTTGTAAGAATATAATCGACTCTACCTTCGTCGCAATGGCGAAGCAATCGCTGTAGTCCTCGTTGCTTTTTCGCATTACTTCCGCTGGTGCCACTATCAAAATACACACCTACAAACTTCCAGTTTGGTTTGCTTCTAATTAAGTGAGTATAGTGATGTACCTGATTCTCCAGTGAGCGAATCTGATTCTCAAAGTCGGTACTCACTCGACAATAAGCTGCGACTTTAACTTGCTTCTTTCCACTGAGTGGGCTTTCCTCTCTTTCCTTGACTGGATCCCATAAGGTACGGACCCACATACCTTTTTGAAATTCATTCATAATAAAAACCTCTTTCCCGTAAGTGATAATGGTTCGTGTCCATCTATCACTCACATCCCGAGAACTTTCAAGTTCTTTTTCCGGGTGGAAAGAGGTTTATGCTTATTCGATTAAACTGTGCTTATTTCTTCCTAGGCGTCTTTCGTTCCCTTGCGCAAATGGTCCGTTTTACGCCGCATTTAAATTGAAATTCAACCACTCGCTCTTTGTAAATAATGCCTCGCTCAACTGTATTTTTGAAAAGCTTCACATCAAAATCCTCTAGTTTCTCAGTTTCTTCTAATAAGACTAGGAGTGATTGGAATTGCTTTTCTAAATAAAGTTGCTCTTGCATGTTGTCCTCCAAGCTATCCCGCTCCTGTTGGAGTATTTCTTGTTCGTAAATCAAGTGCCTCAATGTTGCGTCGTAGATGGCATCGTTTGTCGTAGATTCCTTTGCAGCCAAGTCACTGATGCGATCAGTTATGGCTTCAATTTGTGCATTTAGCTCCTCCAACCGCTGTTGTTCCGGTGGTGAGAGGGATGCCTTTTTAATGGCTTGTTTAGCTTCTTGCTTAACTTCATCAAGGTTTTCTTTCATTTCCCTCATAATTTTCATAAAGGCATTTTCTAAATCCGTCTCTTGGACATAGCTCGTTTTACAGTCTTTATAGTCTGGATCTCTTCCTGCGGTCACTCTGCATTGCCAACCAGAAATGTAATACTTCTCTCCTTTCCTACTTGAGGTCATTCTTCTTCGTATGACCGGCCTTCCACATTCGCCACAAAAGAACTCATTGGAAAATGGGCTAACTCCACTGTAGTGCTGCCGATACTGTTTATCAGGGTCCCGCATCATCAAACTTCGCCTTTTCATTTCCTGTTGGGCTGCTTCAAATGTTTCCTCGCTGATAATGGCTGGGTGGGTGTTCTTCACAAAATATTGCGGTTGAATATCTGTGTTGCGTACCCTTTTATGCGATAAAAAATCGAGCGTGACGGTCTTCTGAGCTAAACAATGTCCTTGGTACTTCTCTTGTCTCAAGATTTTATAGACCGAATCTCCTGTCCACGTTTTATTTCCCTTTCCCGTCTTTAACCCGTCTCTCATTAAATCTCTAGCAATGCTTGGACATCCTTTTCCCTCTAAAAACTCTCGGAAAATTCTCCTAACCACCTTTGCCTGTTCTTCGATGATGATTATTTCTCCATCTTCAGTTGTGTCATAACCTAGGAAAAACGTGGTTGGCATATGAACTATTCCTTGTTGGAATCTCTTCTGCACTCCCCACTTCGTGCCCCATGATACGAGTTAGATAAAAAACTATATATAGAATCTTATCTAATTCAAAAACGCAAAATATAGATAAAAACCGGCAATTTTTATCTAACCATAGTAACTATTCAGCACTTTTAAAGAGTATGGCTGTTAGATAAATGAAATTGGACAAAATAAAAAAGCCCACCACCTTAAATAGTGATAATCGGGATTTACCACTGCTATTTGCCTTTACTTAAAGCCATTGCCTTCGGAAATATCCGTTCCATTTAATAAAGCTCTTGATACATTAAAAAATATTGGTTTCCATTATTATTTTTGCCCTTTTTGCATACAATATTAATGTATCAGGATCTAAATCATTTTAAGGCTTGATTTTCCGTTTTAGATTCTGTACAATTTAATTAGGATAAAAACTCGGGAGAGTCCCTGCCAGATAGTGGGAAGCTTTAAACTCAGGAGAGTCCCTGCCGAATAGTGGGAAACTTTAAACTCGGGAGAGTCCCTGCCAGATAGTGGGAAACTTTAAACTCAGAAGAGAGTGAGCGAGAAATCCTCACTCTTTTTCTTTGTAGTAATGGGGAAGAAAATACATATGAATAATTATAAAATATATAGCGTCTCCGATAGATACATCACTTATTTAAGAAAACAGGTTCCAGGCGTGTATTCGAACAAAGTGGATATTCGGACACATACAAGAAAATATATAGGTGTTGTCTATTCCATTAACGGATACAATTATTATATCCCATTATCCTCTCCAAAAAACACTGATTATAAGATTATTGGTGGGAAAAAGGTTATACGTAAAAGCATTGTTCCCATAATGAGAATCACAGAAAAAAATTCTGATGGAGTAATTGAATTAAAAGGAACCCTTCGAATTAGTCATATGATACCAGTACCAAGTACTGAATTAACATTATATGATTTAAATAATGAGGCTGACCTAGAATATAAAGATTTAGTACAAAAGGAAATTATATTCATCAGAAAAAACAAAAACAAAATAAAGAATAATGTTGAATTGATTTATAAGCAAAAAATCAACAACGATGAAACTGCTAACTACGTAAAAACTGCTTTAGATTATAAGCTACTAGAAGAAGTATGCGACCAATTCAATAAAGTATTCATTACAAATTAAAATTAGTAAATAAAGAAAACCCACCAAGTAGCCATCTAAAACCTAGACGCCAACTCGGTGGGTTATTTGTGTTCCGTTATTTTCTTTTCTTCCGCTTTCTTTTCACTTTCAGTTTGTAGGAGTACTTTTCTTCCAGGTATGCTTCCCATTCCACCCCAAACTTTAATTGATATACAATTCGGCCATCAGAATGAATCACTCCACTTTCAACAATCCGTTCAAACAAGTCAGTCCTGAAAGGAATACGTTGTTTTAGAGGATTGAAATCATCTATTCCATTTAGTTCATTCACCAACCACTCAAATTCTGTTTTATATTTTGCAGCCAGTTCCTGCCGTTCTTCATAAGCATCAAGCTGTTTTTTCAATTTAACAATCTCATTCGTCAGGGCTTCGACCCTCTTGGTATCTTGCCCCGCTTGATTAAGTTCTTCATCCACCGCCTCATATAACTCTTGATTGAGTTGTTCCATTGTAGCTTCTATCTCTTTAACTTCAACGAGTTCTTCTATTGTAAGAGTAGTCTTCTCAATAACCGCTCTTACCTTTCGTTCTAGAAGGTCATTGGTTTTCATGGCCAACAAAGCGCTCATAAAATTATGTTCTATATACTCTTCTCGAAAGCTGGGAGATGAACAAGTGGAAGAGTTGTTTTTTCCTGCAGCCACAAGACATCTCCAGTAATGCCTTGCTTTTTTCTTTAAATCTCGCCGATCATAATGCATACGGTGACTCACCGCTCCTCCACACTCACCACATTGAAAAATCTGATGAAAGTTTTGTGGCCTGCTTATCTCTCCGCTTTTGATCGTAAATGTAATTTGCTTTGATTCCCTAATTTTTTGAACAGCCTCCCACTCTTCCGGTTGTATAATCGCTGGATGGTGATCCTCAATAAAATATTGAGGCAGTTCTCCTTGATTAATCACCTGCTTCCTCGTAAATGGATCCTTCACGTAGGTCTGTTGGTACAGGATGCAACCTTTGTAGACTGGTGAAGCTAACATTTTTCCCACCGTATTTGGGTGCCAATATTTATTTCCATTGGCCGTTTCAATACCATCCTCGCTTAGCTCTCTAGCAATACGTCCGATGCTTTTTCCTGCTGTATAAGATTCGTATATGCGTTTCACCACTGCCGCTTGTTTGGGTTCGATGCACCAATTCTTATGTTCATCAGGAGTATAGCCATACGGAAATCGACTTGGCCTTACTATCCCTATTTCGGCTAACTTCTGTTTACCCCATTGACTACTAGTTCCCACGTTGACCGCTTCTTCTTGAGCCATACTGCTAAGAACCGTTAACATTAAATCACTATCTTTATCGGCTGTATGAATATTTTCGCGTTCAAAATGCACGTAAACTGGTGGATTGAGCGACTTCAACATCCTCACATAATACAAAGCGTCGACCGTATTCCTCGCAAATCTTGATATGGACTTGGTCAAAATTTGATCAACTTTTCCTTGCTTACACTTTTGCATCAAACGATTAAATTCTGTTCGATTTTTAGATTGTATTCCTGATAATCCTTTGTCCGCAAAAATACCGGCAAAGCTCATCTTTGGATTCTTCAAAATCAAATAAGTATAATACGCGACTTGTGATTCCAGACTGATTTGTTGGGCATCCTGTTCTGTTGAGACCCTGCAATAACTAGCCGTTCTGAGCGTTTGTTGTTTCGTTTGCGTTTGAAGTGACTGTTCAACCTTCCACATATTCTTTTCTTCTTTTTTAATTTGCTTTGTTAAACTAACAGGCGATGTTGAATTCGCATCTCTTTTAATGGGCGCAACAAGCACATCACCTTCCCCCTTCCCTTCATATTCAATGTCTTGTGGTATAGATTTTTCTTTTCTCTTTTGATTCCTCAAGGTTTTAGGTGGTTCCGGCATAGGACCTTCACCAACCTTAGTTTCTTCTTGGTCAAACCAATGAACAATAAACGTATCATTTGAATATATGGTCATGTTCACGACCCATGCCCGAAAATAATCAATGGTGGCTTTCTCGAAAAATTCTTCTAGTGATTGAAGGCTTTCCATCCACGAGAGGGATTTTTCACGATAAGGTCTATCTTCTTCTATTTTTTTGACGTATCTCTCAAAGTGAAAAAACTCTTCTTCTAGCTGATGTTTTTTAGCTGTAATAACATCCATTTCCTCTTTTGATGCTATTTTCTCTTCTTCTTTAACAAGGCGAATGTCGCTAAAATATAGTAATCGTCGATGTTCGAAGTAATCGTGTTCATGAAGACGCTTCATCGGATCAAAAATATCCCTTAGGGCTAAAGAATCGCTGTTAAATCGTTCTCGAAAAGCTGTTTTCATCATGCCAAGAATCTCTGACTCATACATTTTAATAGAATCACAAATCCCACTTTTACTCCCCCTGCACCGCCAACAAGGTGTCGCATAGTCGGTTAAGAACTGATAATTACATCCGCATATTCCACACATAACTCGTCCTGATAACGACCGGAAATCCGCTTTTTTATTTTTCTTTTTACGCTCTGCTGGTTTAAACCGTTTTTGCACTTCCTCAAACATGGCTGAATCAATAATAGCTGGATGGCTATTTTCAATGTAGTAGCTCGGTACATCCGTCGGTTTCCCATTCTCCAAAAGGGAATTTGTTTGAAAGTAGGCATATCGATTTCCGGTATAGGCCACATTGGTGAGTATCTTTTTAACAACTGACCCATCCCAAATCGTGCCTCCTTTAGAGGTTTGAATCCCTTCTTGCATCAAATAACGTGCAATTTCATTAAGTGCAGCTCCTCCAAGAAATAATTCATAGATCTTCTTTACAATCTTTGCTTCTTCTTCATCAACGCTGATATAAGTCTTTTTTTGATGATAGGTAACACGATATCCAAGAATTCTTTCAAACTTCGGTGAGCCTCTTAATGCTTTTTTCTCATACCCCCAACTAACATTATGCGAGAGCGTTTCCACCTCATTTTGAGCAAGAGCAGCATAGGTCGCTAGTAAAAACTCATTAAATTCCTTGGAGGTATCGAGATTTTCCTTTTGAAAATACAAACCTACTTTCAGTTCATTTAACTCCCGCACCAATTCCATAAGTTCTTTCACATTTCTTGAAAACCTAGAAATGCTTTTTGCAACAATATAATCAATTTTCCCTTCTCTACAATGCCTCAATAATCTAGTAAGCCCTAACCTATTTTTCATTTTGGTGCCAGAGACACCTTCATCGTAATAAATGGAGACTAATTTATACTGAGGGCTTGTTTGGACAAATCGGGTAAAATAATCAATTTGATTTTCCAAAGACTGCATTTGTGAACTAATCTTTTTGCTTGTTCTAGCGTAAGCAGCCACTCGGATAATCCTTTGTTCCGATTCTATTAAGCTAGACTTTTCCTGAGATAACGGTTTCCACAGAACCTCGTTCCACTCATAATCTTTTAGAATGTCCTTCGACAAACACAAAAACCCCTTCCCTTTTATCAGAATAGTGATCTTCCTTCATCTGTTGAAGGTATGTTATCTATCACTCATCCTCAATAAAAGTTCAAGGGGTTTGTTTCTATTAAAATTTTATTTTTGTCGTAGAGCTATGAACATTCTTTTAATCCCGCATTTAAATTCCAGCGTGACTTTCTGATTGTGGTTGATGGTGCCTCGCTGAATAACCTGTCTAAAAATGTCCTCATTAAATTCTGACTCATTAAGTTCGTATAGGAAGGTAAGTAAGGTCTCCAAATGCCGCTCCATATGTTTACTTTCTTGTTGCTTATTACTCAGTTCATCGTGTTCGGACTGAAGCAACTCTTGTTCATAGTATAAATGGTTGATAGAGGCTTCATAAACACTTGCGACAGTAGAGTTACTTTGTTCGGCTAGCTCTGAAATTCGTTCGTTGATTTGTTCAATTTGGGCTTCGAGATTCATTTTGCGAGCTTTTTCAGCTGAACTTAAGTCATATTCTTTAATGACTTTATGAGCTTCTTGAATCAATTCTTCCTTTCTTTCCTTTAAGTCCTGGAGTAATGCCATGAATTCACGTTCAAGTGCAGATTCCCAAACAAATTTCGCTTTACAATTTACGTTATATTTCTTGGGGTGGATCCTGGTTCTGCATTGCCATGCGGTATAAAGAAACTTCTCTCCATTCCTTTCCGAAGTAAGCCTTCGGCGAACAATGGGATGGCCACACTCCTCGCAAAATAAAATATTGGAGAAACAAGATTTATTTGAATAAGCCTGTTTGTATTTCCCATCCGGGTTTCTAAACATATTACTTCTTCTTTTCATCTCCTGTTGGACCGCATTCCAATCTTCCTCTGGAATAATGGCGGGGTGATGGTTTCGAATAAAATATTGTTGCTCTCTTCCGTCATTTCGGATGCGTTTGTGGGTTAAGTAATCTACAGTTACCGTTTTTTGTAAAAGTGCATTGCCACAAAATTTTTCGTTTGTTAATATTTTATAAACGGAATCGGAGGTCCATGTTTTATTTCCTCTTGCGGTTAATATCCCATCCCGCATTAATTCTTTGGCAATAGTTACTGTCCCTTTTCCATTCAGAAAGTCGTAATAGATCCGCTTGATTATCGCTGCTTCTTTTTCATTAATGACTAGGTTTCCATTTTCATCTGTATCGTAGCCTAAGAAATAAGTTGTTGGAATATGCGCTATGCCTCTTTGAAATCGTTTCTTAATTCCCCAGCGGGTGTTCTCACTAATTGACCGTGATTCTTCTTGGGCCATCGAAGATAAAATGGTTAGAAATAATTCACTCTTAGTATCCAGAGTGTCAATATTTTCCTTCTCGAAATAGAGGCCAATTCCTAATGCCTTCAGCTCACGAATATATCTGAGGCACGCCGTGAGGCTGAATGGATAAAAATACGCAAAATATATCACCCCTTAAGAAACCTCTATATATAGGGATCTATCCAATGTTTCATATAAATTGCAAATTAGGTTTTCATTCCAAAATAAAAATGCCCACCACAATATTGTGATGAGCTTAATCAGTGATAGTAAATTTATTAGTCTTTTAATCTTTTATTTTTTCTACATACATCTTTATTAGTTTGTTTTTAAACCAGTTGGATTTCCCACTTCTTGATAAAAAATATACAAAATTTTTATCTTGCGTTTTTAGAGACAGTGTATCGTATTTATGACCGAGTTTATCTAATACCGGCTTAATAAATGATTTATTTTTTTCAAAAGCATTTAACGAGAACAATATTTTATTCTCTTCAGTACTAACCTTATTTAACTTAAATACTGCTTTTGCATCCCCCGATAAAGAAGTAATATATATCTCATTGTACCTAGATAAGGAAGTTGCCATAAACTCAAATAAACCCTCGAATGAATTTTTATCATTCGGTAATAAAGTGTGTTTATCCGATAATTCCTTTTTCCCCTTTGATGTTAACCTAAATGTTAATTTATCGTTGTTGCTTTTACCCAAAACTATTACAACAGCAAAATCTGTTACAGGTATTTCATTCATAAGTTTAATATAAATTTTCTTCTTATTATCAATTCCTATCAATATTTTCGTACTAAGCATTTCTTTAAAAATAGTATCTGTTTTTATTTTTTCATTAAAGTTAAAAAACTCAATAATAGAGTCGAGTCCAAATCTTTTAAACTTATTTAATTCTATAGGCGCTTCTTTATTAAAATTCATAATGATAAATGGTAGAAAAAAAAGGGGGAGGCACAAAAGGATAGTTGAAAACAACACTAATATTTTATCAGGGGCAGTTTTCATATCAAGAAAATATCCAACTCCGCTTATAATCCATAAAATTAAGCCAAAAAAAGATGTAATAGAAAACAAAACCAAAGTTTGTTTATAAACTCTTTGGTTTTGTAAAAGAGAAATTACTTTATTAAACTTTTTTGTTATCTCTGGGAAAATTATATTTTCTTCAAGTGCGTTTAGTTTTATTTCTCTCGCCAAATCAATAGACATTTGAACAACCTTATCATTTTGTTGACTAAATACAATTGTAGTCAACGCAAGCAAAGCAGCCACAATTGCCGAAATCCATCCTAAATATTGAACCGATTCAATTGAAATACCTTGTAAAAAACAATAAATATTGCTAATTATATTTTCAAAACTATTCATTTATCATTAGAATAAACTTTAGAGCAAGGTCTAAAATTTTTCTTAGTACCTCCTCATTGTCAGTAAGTGTATATGTAATTAATCCGTTTGTATAAATTTTCAGGAGTATAGTTTTTCCTTCAATAACAATAATAAAACTTAGCCCGAAATATTCATCAACCTCAAAGGATCTAACTTCTTCGAAAGAATCAAATAAAGTATCTGTTGGAACAGGTAAAGGAATCTTCAACAAGTTTATTTTTACGTCTCTGTTAACCAATTTTGATAAGACTATTTTTAAATATTCATGATTTTGTACAGAAGATGTGAACAGTATAAATTTATTATCAATCCTATAGAAGTTAATAATATTCATTGTTCCAAACTCAAAGGAATTGGACCAATGAATTTCACCAGTAGATTTATTTTGATCGTAGAAAGTTATAGAAAGGAATTTGCCATTTTCCCCATAGGAAAAATTCTTTAATTCCTTAACTGCAACATCAAATGTTTCCACAACAATTGCATTACTAGAAAAAAACATAACAATTCCCTCCTTTAACTTTCAGTTTATAGCTATTCAGCGCTTTCTATACCATATTTTTCTTTAAAATATGATTCAATTTTACCTGTTTCGTCTTCATCTGTATTTAATAATTCAATTATATCCTTTTTAATATCTTTCACAAGTTGTGCAAAAACGGATTTAGATCTAAATGCTGTTTTTATCAATTTTTCTCTTAATAACGCATCTCCGTTTTTGATTGAGTCTTCATCATCTATAAGTTCAGTTATTCCTTTTAAGATATCCAAGCAAATATTCCTTAGTGACGACTCATTGATAAATTCTGAGTCATCATAAGTAAATTTTAATACCCCTCTAAAATCAATTGTCAGCTTAGTTGAGACCGCCTTATCGTTTGCGGTCAATTTAAATATGGATACCGTGCATTTTGTTATTCTATCGCCATTATATAATCGTTCAACAACATCCGGATCTTTAAATAAATCATTACCGCCGAGCTTTGCATTTTTTACTCGGGGGGCATTCTCATTATTAAATGAAAGCGAATCAACACTTTGAAGTTGCAACCCAATCTCAGTAAACTTCTTATAAATAAGTTGCACCACTAATAATGATAATGGATTAAAATCACTCATCGTTTTATCTTTCATATATCGGACTTTATTCTGAACATAATACTGTTTTATTATTATATCAGTTGTTGACTCACTTAAATACTGAATGGCTTTATTATAAAGCTTACTATACCCGCAATTTGAGGACATGAAAATATTATTAGACAAGTCAAAGGAAAGAGTAAATTTTCCATTACTTAATTCTCTTTCTCTCTCCTGGGTAACCGGACTTAAATAATAATCAGTATACCTTATTGTACAAACCACTTTATCAGCTACTTCATCTAAAGTTATATCTTCTCGTAAAAAGTCTACTGATTCATACTCCCGAATTTCCTCTGGAAAAATATCCTCTAATAAACCAAAAAGTTCTTTTGCTGTATGGCTAGTACTTATTGATGAAACAAAAAAAGGTTCTCCAATTGTGTACCGTTCATTTAATATATTTGCAATATCCTCAAGTATGTATTTTGCTTGATTCTCTTCATCCCGTATTAACTGCATAATTTGAAGTTTACATTTATTAACATCACCTTCAAAATCAACTTGCAATCCAAAATTATCAGCCAAATATTCTTCAATGGCAATAAGCCTTTTATTTTTATTTACATTTTTCATGCGTTGGTTAAATATTATTGCAAAAACCTCAAATTGCATTTTATCTCCCCTATCATCCATTTCACAAGATTATCAATCTAATTTTAGCATAAAATAATAACTATTATGTAAATTATTACAACTAAAAAAAGAACCCACCAAGCGGCCTAAGCCAACTCAGTGGGTTCCTACACTACTTCTTCACCATATAATATTTTCGCTTACTTTGACTATTTGGTATAAAATCCTTCTGCAACTTCTCTTCTTCCATCAATGGCAGTACAATGCTCTTCCTGAAATAGGATTCTGAGATCGTCATCTTCGTGTTCATAAAGGCTAAGATTTCTCCCCATCTCCGTGGTTCCTCACAATATTCTAGTAAAGCAGTTACTTCTGGTCCTTTCAAAAACGCTGCCTGCTTTTCCTTTCGTTTAGCGAGCCTTTCCGCTTTTCTTTTCATTGAAATCATTTTTTGATAATCTTCATACTTTTCATCCGTCGACCACTCTAGGCCCAGGCTTAAATGGTATACAATCTTACCATCTTTATAGACCTTAGCCTGTTCCACGAACTGTTCAAAAAGCTCCGCAGGGAATGCTAGATTCGTTTCATCGCCCAGCTTTTTAATTCCCTTCTTAAGTTCCTTAAATTCATTTCTATAATGCTCCACTAGCTTTTTACGGTCAGAGAAGTCTTTCAACTGTTGATGCAGCTTCACTATCTTCCCGCTTAGCTCGTCCACCCTTTGGTGATCTTGTCCGTCTTTATGCAGCTCTTCATCTACTGCCTCGTATAGCTCTTGATTCAAATGTTCCATCCTTCTTTGAGCCTCTTCTTCTTGTTTCAGTTCCTGAGCACTTAACACTGTTTGAGCAATAACCTTTTCTACTTCTTGCTGAAAGGTCTCATCTTGTTCAAGCCCTTTTAATAGATTAATAAAGTGCTTTTCAAGATAGTCTTGATGAAAACGTTGGGATGAACATCCATTCACAGCGTAATATTTCTCCGCCAGCCTACACACCCAACGATTTATTTCTTTGGTTCCGTTGGAGCCTCGTCTTTCCAAACTTCGCTCATAGCCTAATACATTACCGCATTCACCGCAATATAACTTCTCTGTAAAAGACGTATTTTTATTCTGGTCTTTGGAATACTTTTGGTAGTTTTGCTGCTTATAGGCTTCGCTGCGTTTATGGATAATGGACTGTACCTTCTCCCATTCTTCTGGATCAATAATAGGTTCATGATGACATTCAATATAATACTGAGGTAACTCCCCTTCATTGGGAGCAGTCTTTTCTTCTAATGTATCGACTGTGATGTACTTTTGATAGAGATAATCCCCTTTATAGACTACATTCGTTAAGATTCCCTTTATCGTGCTTAAACTCCAAATGTCTCCTCCTTGTGGGGTAGGGATGCGATCCTGAGTTAACCCTGTAATGATTTGCGTATAGTTTTTCCCCGCTTGCAAATCAGCATAGATGCGACGTACGATTTTAGCTTCTTCTTCATGGATAATCCATTGATATTTTTCCCCCACTTGATAACCATAATTGGCATTGCCAACTTTTATGATGCCTCGTTCTGCCTGAGCCCTTTTCCCCCATGCAATAGACTTTCCAATGTTGATGCTTTCCTCCTGAGCAATGCTTCCGAAGATGGTTATCATCAGTTCACTGTCGGCATCTTCCGTATGAATGTTCTCTTTCTCGAAGAAAATGTGCACGGGTTTAGGGAGAGATTTCAATAAACGAATCGTTTTCAACGTTTCTAAAGTATTCCGGCTAAATCTTGAAATACTCTTACAAAGGATTAAATCAATATTCCCTCGGATGCATTCATCAATCATTTTCTTGAAATCTGTTCGATTTTTAAGCGACTTTCCAGATATCCCTTCATCCGCAAATATCCCTGCAAATTCATACTTAGGGTCTTTGAGAATTAAATACGTATAGTATGCAACCTGTGTCTTGTAACTAGTGAGCTGCTCTTCTCTATCAGTTGATACCCTGCAATAGGCAGCTGTTCTAAGTGGTTTTGTAACTGGTTGGGCTGTGGCGGAGGAAGGATGGTTACGTAAATCTTTTTCAATCGTCTTCAACAAGTTATTCTCTTTTCTTGGTTCAATTTTGATGACTTCTCGTTCCACAAGAGCTGGCATACTTTCTTCACTCCTTTCCTTCAATTGTCCATCCGCATCAATGACCTGGTACAGCGGCTCGAGCCCTTTATGCTTTTGTGAATTCTTTGTTAGTATTTCTGGAATCCTATCCTTCTTAGGAGCCACGGGCATTTCTCCTACGATGGTTTCCGTGCCATCCACCCACTCGATGCGATAATCGTTAGATGAATAAATCACCACTCCCATTACCCAAGCCCTGAGATGTTCAATCGTAACTGTTTCTATAAACTCCTCTATATTCTGCACTGTCTCAAGCCAACTCAACGTCTGATTACGATACGGACGATCATCTTCAATCCTAGCAATATGTTCTTCAAACGCTTTGTACTCATATTCTAATTTGGTTAGATCCCCATTTCCTACTTTCGCTAACTCCATCTCAGTCATCCATCTTAATCGATGAAATTCAAAATGGTCTTTCTGATTAACCTCTTGCAGCACCTTCTTGGCCTCATTTAGAACAGAAGGATTATTCGTATCAAACTTCTGTTTGAATCCTTCAAGCAACATGTCTCTCAAAATATCTTCTCTTATGGATGAAAACTCACAGACGCCAATATCACTCGCCTGACACTTCCAATAGTTCACCCCTCTTGTTGGATAATTGCTCAAACGATAGCCACAACGGTGACAGTTCATTCTTCCTGATAGAGAATGTTTATGTCCCTTTGGCCCTGTGTACTTCCTCTTGGGCTTGAGTTCCTTCAACCGTTTCTGTGTCTGGTTAAATACCTCCATGCTAACAATAGGAGGGTGGCAGTTTTCGATGGCGATTTCATCTCTAATATGTTTAGTGGTTATATTCGTAAAAAGATCTTTTGTCCGTACCCTTGTCAATTTGTTTCCGGTATAGGTAACGTTCGTTAGAATGTGCTTTACTGTCGACCCTCGCCACAGATCTTTTCCAACTGATGTTTTTACTCCTTGGCCCATCAGTTCACGTGCAATATCAGCCATGGACTTTCCTTGTAAAAACCAGTCAAAGATCAGGCGAATAATTACTGCGCCCTCTTCATTAATTTGAAGGGTGTTCCTTCCATCACTTTTCACCACATCATAACCGAGCATTTTGTTGTATCGAGGAATGCCTTTCTTGAAATTTTTTTCATATCCCCACCTGGTTGAGGTAGAAATGGTTTCAACTTCCTCTTGGGCGAGTGCTGCATAGGTGCTCAAAAGAAACTTATTGTACTCAATGGATGTATCAATATGTTCTTTTTCAAAATAAATTCCTACTTTCAATGCATTCAGCTTTTCAACAATCGAAAGCAGTTCTTGGGCATTTCGTGACAGTCGAGAGACATTCTTGGTCAAAATAAAATCGACTCTTCCTTCTTCACAATGGCGAAGCAATCGTTGTAATCCCCGCTGGCCCTTGGCACTGGTTCCACTCGTCCCGTTATCAACATAAACGCCGACAAACTTCCAATTAGGTTTTCCCCGAATCAGATGGGTATAGTGGCTAACCTGATTTTCAAGTGATCGTAATTGTTCATCCAAAGTAGTGCTAACCCGGCAATAAGCAGCAACCTTCACCTGCTTATTTCCTATTAACGGACTTTCTTCCTGTGCTTTGACTGGATCCCATAATGTACGGACCCACAATCCTTTTTGCAATTCATCCAATACAAAAACCCCTTCCCAATAAGTGATAATGGTTCGTGTCCATCTATCACTCACATCCCGTAAAGGTTCAAGTCCTTTTTTCGGATGGAAAGAGGTTTATGTTTATTCGATTAGATTAAGCTTTTTTCTTTTTAGGTGTCTTGCGTTCTCTGGCGCAGATGATCCGCTTCACCCCGCATTTAAATTGAAATTCAACCATCCGCTCTTTGTAGATAATGCCTCGCTCGATTGTATTTTTGAATAGTGTTACATCAAAGTCCTTTAGCTCTTCTGTTGTTTCTAGAATATCTATAAGAGATTGCAATTGCTTTTCCAGGTAGAGTTGCTCTTGCATATTATCCTCTAAGCTGTCCCGCTCCTGTTGGAGAATTTCCTGTTCATAGATGAGATGCCTTAATGTTGCGTCGTAAATGGCATCGTTAGTGGTTGAACCCTTTGCAGCCAGGTCGCTGATCCGGTCTGCCACTGCCTCGATTTGGGTATTCAGTTCACCCAGCCGCTGTTGTTCCGAAGGTGAAAGAGAAGCTTTTGTGATAACTTGTTTGGCTTCTTCTATTACTACGTCCGGATGTTCCTTCATCTCCCTCATGATTTTCATAAATGCATTTTCAAGGTCTGTCTCATGAACATAGCTCGTTTTGCAGTCTGTGTAGTCTGGGTCTCGCCCTGCGGTCACTCGGCATTGCCAAGCAGAAATGTAATACTTCTCTCCTTTCCTCGATGAAGTCATCCGTCTTCTTATGGCTGGTCTTCCACATTCCCCACAATAGAACTGATTAGAAAATGGGCTGACACTACTAAAGTGTTGGCGATATTTTTCATCGGGATCCTTCATCATCAGCCTTCGCCTTTTCATTTCTTGTTGAACTGCTTCAAAAGTTTCTTCACTAATAATCGCAGGGTGGGTATTCTTCACAAAATACTGTGGTTGAATATCGTTGTTGCGAACGCGTTTGTGAGATAAAAAGTCGATAGTGACTGTTTTCTGTGCTAAACAATGACCTTGGTACTTTTCCTGTCTTAAGATTTTATAAACCGAATCTCCCGTCCACGTTTTATTTCCCTTTCCTGTCTTTATTCCATCTCTCATTAAACCTTTAGCAATGCTTGGACACCCTTTTCCTTCTAAATACTCTCGAAATATTCGTCTGACCACTTCAGCTTGTTCCTCGTTAATCACAATTTCTCCGTCTTCATCGGTATCATAGCCTAAGAAGAAGATGGTCGGCATGTGTACGATACCTTGTTGGAATCGCTTCTGTACACCCCATTTTGTGTTTTCGCTCACAGATCGACTCTCTTCTTGTGCCATGGATGATAGGATGGTTAAGAAAAGTTCAGATTTAGAATCTAATGTGTCGATATTCTCTTTCTCGAAAAAAACGCCTACGGCTGGCTTCAGACTCTTGAGCATCCTGATTCTGGAAATGCAGTCAAGAGTGTTACGTGCGAAGCGACTGATTGACTTGGTCAAGATATAGTCAATTCGCCCTTCTTCACAGTCTTGAATCATTCGATTAAATTCAGTTCGGTTTTTAGTAGATGTTCCTGATATCCCTTCATCTGCATACACATCAACAAGTTGCCAAGCAGGATTCTTGCTGACATAATCTTTGTAATAGGCTACTTGTAACTCATAACTACTGGCCTGCATTTCCGAGGCAGTTGATACACGAGCATAAACCGCAATTCGTTTCTTTTGTCCATCAGGATTCTCTTCTGTTCGCCTTGTTCTTGCCTTTGCCGGAATAATCCTCACCCTTGAAGGATTTTGATGGCTACTCAATATCATAATCTCCTTTCCCAAAATCAATAATGGTTTCTTTACCGTCAATCCAATGCATACAAAAGGACATTGGTGATATCGCTTTTATGCGAACTACCCATGCCCTTAAAAATGCAGTTTGTTTCATCTCTTCATGCAATAGTTTTATTGGATTTCTAACTGCATCCATTTCCCTAAGCTTCATTAGTGCCGCTTCGCGAAAAGCGACATCCTGATCCAGCAGTTCCCACCATTCTTCTTTTACTCTTAACTCCTTCTCAATAGCTTCACGTATGCGTGATAGTTCCTCAAGTACTTCTTTTGATTTCTCTGCTTCTGTTCCATTGGCGTTTATAAGGGCAACATTTTCTTCTAATAAAATCCGTTCTAAATCCAAGCGCAGTTGGTTGTAAGAAAAATCTCTTGCGGCGACTGCCCTAGTCAGGTCCTTTTGCATGCGTTCTATATCAATTACCTTCCTTATTGACCGATAGCGTTCGAGAAAGGCTTCTTGCATTGCTTCTAAAATTATCGTTTCTTGGATTCCTTGCATCTTACAAAGCTCTTTGCTTTTTCTGCTATTTTCACAACGCCATGTAACTCTCTCTCTGCAGATAAATCTGTGCAGATTTCCTTCACAAACTCCACATTGGATTCTGCTCGATAGTGGGTAGCGTTTCGCCTTTTTATTAGGGTTAGGCTTTTTGCGCCTCTCCAGTTCTCGTTGGACTGCTTCAAATACTTCTCGACTAACAATGGGTTCATGATGATTCTCAATGAAATATTGATTTCGTTCACCAGTGTTTAATTGCTGTTTATGAGAGAGATGATCTTCGACATATGTTTTTTGGCAAATAACATCCCCCGTATAATCACTGTTTTGTAGCATTAACTTTAAGGTTGGTGATGACCAGTCTGTGCGTCCGTTCGTTTTTTTATATTTCTTTCTGATGAACTGCTTGCATATTTGGGAGAGTGTCTTGCCGTTCAAGATTTCATTAAAAGCTTCTCGAACAATTTTTGCCTCTTCTTCTACAACAACCCATTCTTTCCTTTCATTTAGCTCATACCCGAGTTTCTTTACAAAGATTGGCTCACCCCTTTCAAATCTCTTTGTTTTAGCCCAAGTTATATTCTCTGAAATGCTTCTGCTTTCTTCCTGTGCTGTTGCGGAAAGCATGGTCAAAATAAACTCGCTTGCCATATCATCTGTGTCAATATTCTCTTTATCAAATATAATGCGCACCCCTAGTTGTCGCAGTTTCCGTATCGTATTAATTGCGTCAAGTACATTCCTCGCAAATCTTGATACCGACTTGCAAAGAATAAGATCAATTTTCTTTTCGGTGGCGTGCCGTATCATTCGATTAAATCCCGGCCTCTTAGCCATCGATGTTCCTGTTCGCCCTTGGTCTGTATAAATGTCAACCATCTTCCAACCCGGTGTGGAGCGAATTAATTGAGTGTAATGCGTTTTTTGGTTATCAAATGATCCTTCCTGTTCATCTGAAAGGCTGCTGACTCGTACATAAGCAGCCACTCTAAGTTGTTTAGGTTTTTCAGCTGGTGGATCCATTAATGTAATACCACCTGCCCCTTGTCCGAATGAACCAAATAATGATTCTGCCATGCTGTTGCCTCCTTTCAATTTTCATCCTCGTTTCTCAACACTAGGCTTCTTCTATTCAATCATGGCTCCCAAAAAAATCTGGCTAAATCCCTTTGTATCAAGGGTTTAAGCTTTTTTGGTTATTGTATATATCACTTATTTTCATCCTAATAGCAAGTAAATAAGGGGATAAAGAAGATTGATTTCATGTTATTTAATAGCATTAAAAATGCACCCAAATATCTGCTTTGTAATTTACGAGCGGACATTTAGGTGCACAATTTTATATAACAGCAGAGCGCTTTGTTATTCTTTCTTGATTAACCCTTCAAACCCAGCTTTCTTTATTTTTTCTAGCAATACTTCAGCATTTTCCTTATTTGAAAAAGCTCCAACTTGTACACGATATAAAGCCTTCTCATCAGGAGGTTTTTTGGTTGGACTAGATGTTTTTAAAACTATTAATGCCCCTGTTTCAATCCAACTCCTAATCCCTTCTGATTCTACTCCAGTCTTTTTATTCACTTTCTTTCCTAGTAGCACACAGGCCTTACCGCCTTTGACAACCGGCTTTCCATTGGACACAACCTGGGTTACTACATGATACGAATCAGTCTTTACCCAAGAAGGAATGGTTGCCCCGCCGGGATAATAGGAATTTGCTAATGCTTTTATTTCCACTAAGTCACCTACCTGAATACCTGATGGTAATTCCGGAGGAGTACTCGATTTATTTAAAGTAGCTCTTACTGCCGCTCGGAAGGAATCCATATTTTCACCATGTTTCGGAAACCAGTGCATGACATCTCCGTGATTACTTGCAATCCCTTTTTTAGCTCCTTCAGAATGACAAATGATATCTTCTTCAGTTAAATCATATTCTCGGCAAAGCCTCACACATAGATCTACTGCGTTCTGCCAAGCCTTTCTAAAATAAGATTCATTCTTTGAAACATTGTAGCCAACCATCGTGGATCCTTTACCATAAGAAAAACCAACAGGCTCGCAAATTTCAATGCCAATATGAGTGTTGTTCCCTGTTCCACCGCAGTGCCAACCTCTGTGATTCCAAGGTAAATACTGCCATACTTCTATATTATCAACAAAAGCATGCACCGCCACCTGCCTGGTTGTTTCACCTGCTCGATAAGATTTATTCCATCGGCTAAACCAGTCTGCTGCCATCACACCCGGTGTTGCCGTGGAATGGACCATAATCCCTTTTGGTGTGATTTTCTTTCCTGCTGTAAAACAATCATTTCTGGTCATATATTTAGCGTTTAGTTTCATTCTTGTCATCCCCCTTGCCATGTAATTGAGCTAAGACATCTTTCAATTTTTGTGGAATTGGAAGCCCGATTCTTGAGCCATTTTCCATGATGCTGATGCCCTCATTTGAGAGATAAAAAAAGATGACGGCTGTTCGAATAACACTGCCCTCACCAATCAGTCGGCTGTCAATAATATGAGCAACACCGACAAGTATAAAAATAAGGATCTTTTTGAAAATCCCTCGAGCACCAATTTCACTGGAAAGCTCTTTATTAATAATGGCCACCATAATTCCAGTAATATAGTCTACAATGACAAAAATAATAAGAGCGTATAAAAATCCATCAAGGCCACCAAGAAACCAACCAAACCAACCGCCCAATGCTGCAATTACAGTTTGTAAAATTACCCAAAGTTCTTTTATTGCCATGTTCTCCCCTCGCTCTCCAATCTGTTTAATCTATATAAAAAGGCGCCTGTGACAAGAGAGCCACCAAGCGCCTGTATTTTCATTATTCAATACGGAGCATAATACACATAACCACTGGCTTTCACATAAAACCCATCCCCAGGAACATAAATAGCTCCACCGAATGTATCCGAATTAGTTGTTGTAAATCCTGGCTGCTGCACACCTTCCCAATTCAACCCATCCGCTGATACATACAGCATGCTTTCATTAAAAAGAGCATATTTTCCCCAATCTTCCATCCAGATGATGTTCTGTGGGTTCGGAATTTTGTTATCGGCCAGATTCCCAACATGAGATAGGTTTGTTTCCGTTAGCTCCGTAGCACTATCATTCATGACACACAAATTCACATGAAAGATTCCACTAACATATCGATATTTCATGACGAAAAGTTTATCGTGAACCGAACGGATATACATGTAATATGTATTTAAATCCTCTGGAATAGTCGTAGACCAAGAACCAGGGCTGGAAGTGCTTGCTGCTGCAATAGAACGATCTCCACCCACGATACCAACAAATTTTCCTTTATGAGTGGTCATGTAACTAAAGATGGGAACCGATGAACCATCCGCTCCTACCAAAGTCCAAGCTACTCTTTGTGTTAATGAAGCAAAGTTGTAATATACGGGAGACTTATAGTACCACCAGCTAACGACCCCAGAACCAATACTAGAATCATAAGCCCCTGTGGTCATGGAGTTTTGTGCTCCTTGACAGTAACCAGCATTATACCAAGTGATGCCATCAAAAGAAGCGATAATATTGGCCAAGCCTATAATTTTGGCTAAAAACACACCGTCACCTGCCCATAAAATTTCTGGGGCACCGTTATTCCACCAAGAAACATTCACCACGGTCCATTGTCCAGTGGTTTTATTGTAATAGGACATATATGGGGTCTTTGCACGATACACAGCAATCTGTGCGTTCCCATTATCGTGAACATCAATTCTTGTTTCACTTCCATACTTGGTATAGCCAAAATCGTTATAATATTTCCTTTGCCAACTTAAGGTGGGGATAGGAAGAATGAGTTCACCCCTGCCTCCAAAAGCAGTCCAAATTGCTAGTGTATTGTTAAAATTACTATGGTAACTCATGCCCTATCCCACCACCTTTTCAATCCCAGTAATCCGACCACTACTATCAGTCGTATAGTTATAACTTGCCGTCTCTCCATCTGCATACGTAATTTCAAATCTCGTAGCATCCACCAACAAAGTGGACACTTCTTTTAATAACAGTTCTGAAAATATATCCTCTAAGGTAATGCTCGTAATTCTACCGCTACCATCGGTGGCATAGCTGTATTTGACATGATATTGATGTGTATCTCCTTTTTCCACTTCATAAGTTACATTTATAAAACTAGCATCAACCGTTAGATTTTTTACGATTGTGTAAGAAACCCCAAGTTGGTCCATTTGGTACTTAAGACCATCAACAGAGCTGCCCACATCATTCAGAGAGCTTTCCACTTTGTTCATTGAGTTTTCTATCCGATAAAATGTATCCGAAATACTAGGTTTGTATCTGCCAACCTCAACTTGAATGTTGTAACGATAGAAGGGATTATATTCCAATGAGATAATCCTTGTTTTCACATCAATGCCGAGTGGTTTGAATACAATATGGACATTATCTCCGACTGCTAGATTTAGTAATTTAAAGAATGAAATATTATAGGAAGAGGCATTTTCTCTTGAATCGTGAGAAACAGATACATTAGTAACGTTTTTTGAACCCATTACCGGCTGATATTCCATACTGCCACGATGTTTACGGATATTAATTAAGTAGCCGTTATATTCAATTTCTCCCCCTAAAATGGCAATGTACTGCATAAGCGCTGCCCTTCTAGATACTTCCTGGTTAATTTTCATTGTGCAACTATCGGTAAAATCAACTGTTCCAGCTGAAAAAGGAGTTCCTGATAATAGCTGATTTAATCCAGCCGCAGGATCTCCCGTAAAATCAAACGCATCTATATTAAAAATCTCATCATTTAAAATGTAGGATACATGTTCACACGTGACAGAACAGACGGGAAGGCTACCTTGTAAGGACTTCGCTATTTGTACAATCTCAAAATATTGACCATTTAGCTTTGCCAATTGTTTTGTTTTTAAAGCGAGGGCAGACTTGGCTAGAACCGTAAAAGATAGTGTAAACTCTCCTTCTAGCGTTTCTCTTACATTCGCTGACATTACTTTACGGATCATTTGTATCAACGTGTTTCCTGCATAAATCTCTATCACCAAACTGCCCTCCTTTTACGAACCTGCAACACCTAAGTTTCTAACGGTCACTGTATTTTGATTCCATTGAAGCTGAGCAATAATACGAGTTAACACATTCCCATCAATCGTTAATGGAATCGTGACATCAAATGATGCACCGCCCTTACCCCCTTCTACTCCAGTAACCACGCTGTCCATATTTAAATCAAAGTCGGTAGGAATTGCACCTTCCATTTCCTTTTCTACATTGCCCATGGCATCTGAAAATCCAACTCCAATCCCTTCACCCATGTTCTCCCCTATACCAGCAAAAACTCGTGAAGGGGAACGAATCCCAAGAACACCTTTTACACTACTGACGATGCCACCCACAAAACCGCTAACCTTATCTTTTATCCAGCCAATCATGGAAGAAATCCCATTCCAAAGCCCACGTACAATGTTCACTCCCACTTGTCCAATGGAAACAGCCGCTTTTCCAATTCCAACGATGATGGCAGAAATAATCTGTGGTAATTGTGCCACAAGCTGAGGAATTGCTCTTAATAGCCCCGCTGCCAACTGAATAATCAATGAAATACCCAACTCAACAATTTTAGGGAGATTACTGGTAATAAAGTTAATGATTGATGAAATAATAGCTGGAAGCGCCTCTATGAGTCTAGGTAAAGCATTAATAATTCCTACTGCTAAACCTTCTATAATTTTAAAAGCCGCCTCCAAAACCATGTCGAGATTGTTGATGATGGTTTCTACAATTAATAGAATTGCTGAGACAATGGAAGGAATAAGATTTGGTAAAGCCTCACCAATCCCATTTGCTAGCGTCACAATCATTGTTAAAGCCGCTTCGATTAAAGCAGGGAGATTAGCAATGATGCCGTCTACCAAACTAAGAACAAGATAAAGTGCTCCTTCTGTGATTTGAGGTAAAGCCTCGATAATCCCTTGGAGTAGAGTCGTCACGATTTGCATGGCAGAATCAATGATCATTGGGAGGTTTTCTACGATTGCACCAACTAAGGACATAATAATTTGAAGTCCCAACGTAACGAACTGGGGCAATTGCTCGGTGATAAGTTCTGTAATACCAGCAACAGTCTCTCCTATCACTTCAGCAATTTTCTCAAAATCCCCATCCGCTTCATTAATCCCATTCGATAAACCAGAAAACAAGTCCGTAATTCCAGCAGAAACTTCACTTACAGCTGGTAGAAACACCCCTTGTAAGGAACGTTTTACACCCTCAATTCCATCGGTTAGGTTATCGTATTTGACCTCTGTTATTTGAGCCAACGCATCTCCACTCGCGATGGTACTATCTTTTATCCCACCAAGAACTGGTAGTATACTGGCTTCTAAATCTTCAAACTGTGTACCAAACAACTGCACACCAATTGTGTTTTTAAGAAGCGGATCTTCAATCTCTTGAAGTTTTTGAATGACACTAAAGAATGCAGCATTAGCGGTTTCTCCACCTTGGGCAAACTGCTTCGTCATTTCTTCTGCATTAAGCCCAAGAGCAGTGAAGGCTTCCATACTCGACTTACTGCCGTCTTTGGCTCGGATATTAAATTCCTTAACAGCATCCCCAACCTTATCAATACTGAAAGCACCACTTTCTGCTCCAGCTACTAAACTAGCGATAAACTCATCTGCACTAAGGCCAAGTGAAGCATATTGAACGGAGTATTCATTCAAGGTATCTAATAGATCGCCATTTTTATCGGCACCGTTTTGAGCACCAACGGCAATAATGTTATAGGCTTCATCTGCAGAGATGCCAAAGTTTTTCATAAGAGCACTGGCTGCCCTTGCCGATTCCTGCATATCGAAGTCAAAAGTTTTCCTCAAAGCAAAACCAGACTCGGTGGCTTTTTCTAGTTCTTCACCCATGAGTCCGGTTATCTTTTGTACCTCTGAAATTCCTACTGCCACATCATCCAAGCTGTCACCGAAATTATGCTTGTACACATTTTGAGCAATTTCTCCCAGCTCTTCTAGTTCGGCACCTGTTGCGCCAGTTGAAGCAGAAATTTGATTGACGGCCATGTTGTACTCATCGCCGAGTTTAATCAGACTGGCCCCTGTAGCGACTGCAGCGGTTCCAATGGCGGCTACGGCTGCTCCGATGGTTGCACCAATTCCTTTTAAGACACCGCCTAGCTTTTCAAATCGACCAGAAGCATCCTCAGTCTGATCCGCTGCATTCTGTACTTCATCAGCAAACTCCTCAACTTCTCCTTCAGCATCGTTGAATCCTTCATTCAACTCTTGAATGGCTTGATTGTTATTCTCAAGTTCTCGCTCCATCTTCATCAGTTCAGACTTGGCGTTATTCAGTTGAATTTGCCAATTTTGTGTTCGTCTATCATTCTCTCCAAAAGAATCTGCTGCGTTTCTAAGTGCCGCCTCTAGTGTACTAATTTTGTCCTTTTGTGCATCAACTGACTTTGCGAGTGCTCCGTTTCTTGCAGTTAGGGCTTCAATTGATTGATCCTGCCTATCAAATTGGGCGGTGACAAGTTTCATTTCACTTCCTAACACCTTAAAGTTTTGATTGATATCCCTCAAGGCATTTTTGAAGTCTTTCTCGCCTTCCACACCGATTCGAAGTCCAAAGTTATCAGCCACGACTCCACCTCCCCTCTTTTAAGGCATTAAAAAATACACCCAGCATTGAGTGCAATAGAACTAGAGCCCCACAGGAATCACATCATCAATCGACAACTCCATCAACGGCTTTGCTATTCCCGTAAACTGCTTATGACATTCCCATAAATCCATTAAATACCCTATCGGCATCAACCATACTTCTTCTTCACTACGATTTAACTGAGCGGTTCCATAATAAATAAGTCGGATAAACAACTCTTCATCGCTTACCCGACTTCCACGTTTTTTGCTGGTTCACTCTGTATATGCCGTTTTGTGCCTTTCAGCATGCTGGCCATAATCGCATTCTTGTACTCTGCCAATTCAAAAGGAGTCGTCAATAATTCCACTTCATCCTCTTTCAGCAATTCCTTTTTATCCTCTTTATTTTTCAAATTATGAATTAGGATTGACTGATTGGCTAATAACGTAATGAGCCAAACAATTTCATCCAGAGCAAGTTCAAAATCCTTTGAATTCATCAGCTTTGTTCCAAGATTCTCAAGACCGCCATACCTTTTTGCAATTTCTTTTGTCGCCTTGGTTGTTAAAATCAATCTGTATTCAACATCCCCAATTTCAATCACAGCACTTCTTTCCTCAGCTGCAAAATCAACATCTACAGTTGTAGAATCCACTTTTTCATTCACCAATGTTCATCATCCTCCTTTAAGATACGGTTACCGTAGCCACGTTCGTTTTTACAGCACTAGCACCAACTGAAGTCAACACGCAGTAGTAATAATAGCTTCCTGCAATTAGATCAGTTGGGATATCAAAGCTCGCTGACGTTTCCCCATTAATAGCGGTTCCACCTGTCGTGCTGTCGATTGTATTTTCATACCACTGATAAGTGACTGGGTAACTTGTATTCGTGCTCGCGACAACCGATAAACTACCAGAAATACTACCTTCCACCACTTCCGTTAAAGCGGCGGGCTGGGTAGTAACCGTTATCGTTGGAGTCACTGGTGAAAAATTAGGTTCGTACACAGAACTAAACCAATTCGTAATGGTTTCCTGGGCTACACCATTATCCCCTTCTGTGACTTCCGCCTTCCATGGATGTTTATTTTCAGTGTCCAGCTTATTTCTTCTAAAAACGGTACCTTCTATGGTGGGACTACTAAACGTAATTGATTCACCTTTTGTCGTAAGGTTGGTTGTAGGAATGCTAAAAATAACCCGATAAAGCCAAAAGTATCGATACTTCCCATTCGCTTTCTTGGCACGAAATCCAACCGCTACGGGATTTCCTCCATCTTCACTTCTCGAAACCACGACATTGTTGCTATCAATCTTACTTCCTGTTAAATCTTGTGCTGCGATAGAGCCGATATCATCAATTCCAAGAGTTAATGTCCCGCTGTTAAATTCCTTTACAATTTCTGACGCTCCATCATCCGCATAAAGAATGGCTTCAATGAGCTCCACACTGAGTTCTGCGGTCATGGCTTTTGCTAGTATTTTGGGAGTTTCATATGTTTCTATGCCATTTTCATCTTCATTAATTTTGGCATAGAATAAACGGTCCAATCCAATCGTTGCCATTTAACTTTCCTCCATTTCGTATTCTTTTAGTACATCAATAGCGTAATGATGGTACTTTGTATCGTTCTCAAACCCGATATATTGCCGGTCAGTAATCGTCACTTCTCCAGCTAAAAGTGTCTTTGTTATCTGCCTTTTCATGGACTGATAATTCTTCTTCGTAAAAAGAGATAGCCTTGCTTCTTCGATAACCGAATGGGCCTGATTATCCGCATAGAAGTCCAGCCTATCTGACATAGGTGTAATTACGATGTATTCATCAGGTGGTTTCTTGGAAAAGACACCTGTTTCAACGGGAATGCCAATGGGTTCAAGTAAGGTATTCAGGTCTTTTAATAGACTCATAGTTTCTCAATCTCCTTATCCAGTGCTTTCTCCATCGCCTCCGCACAGGCTTTTCTTGTAGCCGACTTTGTAGGTTTTAGCCACGGTCTAGGAGGTTGGCCGGATTTCCCATACTCCAATACAGCTGCCTTCAACGCATTTGAAACCCCTTTACTGTCCTTTGTTGTAGGAATACCTACCCTAAGGTTCCAGTCCCCTTTTGCATCTTGGACCGCCTTTGTCGTTTCAAGTGATGCTAATAATTCTCCAGAAGATTGAGAAGGTTCTTTTGTTCCCTGCCCAATTCTAGCAGCTAGATTACTTTTTGCTTTCTGAATAACTGGTTCCGCTCCCTTTTCTAGTACTCTTGGAACAATGTCATCAAAGCGATGGTTTAATTTAGCGATTCTTTCTAAAAAGTCATCCGGCATCTTTACTGCTGCTCTTGCCAAAGCCTCACCCCTTTGACCCTGTAATTTTCTCAGCTAACACCTCTACATACATGCCACGCTCTTTAATATCCTCAACACTCAAAATGTTGTATCTTTCATCCTTACAACCAATGACCAAATCCGTGGTTAGCTCGAATCCCCTAGGTTTTCTAAAACGAAAAAGAGAGCTAGCCTCAGAGAAACTAGCCCGGTTTTTCCAAGCTTCACTCCCATGACGATTTTCTTTATAGGCCCTCATGGAAGTTAAAAGTTGTTCATCTTTCGTAACAAAACCCTCAGCATCTTTGCTGGATTCTTCTTTAAAAATTTCAATTCTGGCATTCATTTTTCCCAAACTCATATGATCACGTCCTTATTAAGACGAAGGAGCATATTGACCACATTCCACACTTGTTTACTCGCTTCTACATTGTCAGCAAAAAAGCCACCAGTACTACCATCCCGACTTTCATAAAAGTGAGACGATAGCATGATGACAGCTTGTTCAGTAGTTGGATGCATCGGGGTTTCTTGATAAAAGCCTTCAGATTTCTTTTGATAGCTCTCCGCATAGGAAACAGCGGCAGTGATGAATCCAGAAAGCAGTACATCGTCCTCATCATGGTTTAGAATAAGGTTTTGTTTTACCTTTAATAACAACTCATTCATCACTGCTTCCTCCCTTTGTTATTCAGCGTTCATCAGACCAGCTGCTTTTAGTTTTGCTAACAGAGCGTTAAAATCGGTAACCAGGCTAGCAACATCTGCAGCAGTACTATCTGCTTGGTTCACTGCTGGTTTTGCTTCTGTGCCATTAAACAACAACTTACCACTTTCAACAATATCCAGTGAACCGCCAATGACCGTCTTTTCTCCGCCTTGTTCGGTATAGTTCTTTACATTACTCATTTGCTATCACCTACCCTTTCTGTTGAAGCACTTTGATTGCTTCAGGAAGAATCAGCTTTCCGTCCACCCGCTGTGTTGCCTTGAAACCAACTTGTCCTGTTGCGGCATATAATTCATTTAATCTTTGGAAAGAACGACCTTGTCTATCAGCTACCCAGTAATACCCAAAGTCCCCAAAAGCAATTGTCTTCGCACCTGCTTCAACTGTTGGTACATAAGCAGAGGTTTTTACTGGTCGATTAAGGATTGTATCAGGTTGACCCGCTTGGATCGAAGGCTGCCATAAGTACTGCCCATTCCCATCTTTCAGCTTTCGAATCAGCTTGATTGTCGCATCATTCATGACGAAAATTGCCTTTTTACGATACGGTGATTTTAAGGAATAGAACAAATCCATAATCTCATCCACTGAAACAGCCGTTGCAGAAGTTCCAGTCACACCAAGTTCAGCTCCACCCGTTGCATTAAAAATACCAGTCGGTTTTCCGGTACCATCTCCAACAAAGAAAGCTTCTTCTTCTTTGGCACCAATCCGTCTGGCAAATTCTTTTGCAATATACGCTTCAAGATTAAACACACTATCATTTAAAAGTTCCTCGGACACCTTAATCATGGTGGCTAATTTATAAGCTCCAATTGAAACTTGTCCAAAGCTATCATCTGATTCAGGAATCAGTCCTTCTTCATCTACCCATGAAGCGGTTCCTTTTGAAGCAACCACCGGGATTTTACGATCTCCTGAGGAAGTCGTAATGACCTTGGCTAATGACCGGAAGATATTCTCCTCTTCCAACGATTCAATGAGAGTTCTTTCAAACTCATCTGGAGCAAGATATCCACCCTCAGAATCAGTTCCAATTTTCAAGGCATTCTGTACTTCATAGTTGCTTTTATTCCTCATCGATTTCCAGAACGCTTCCTTGTATTCATTGGTTGCTCGGCCTGTTTTCTGCCCTTCAGCACCCATTGGCTTTGCAGTAATCGGCTGATTAATCGGCTTGGAAAGTTCTAAATCGATGGCTTGCTGTCTTTCCAAGCGGTCAATCTCCTTCCCAAGATTTACAACTTCTTCCTCCATCTTTTCATAAGTGGAAGTATCCTCGGCAGAAAGGATCCCATCTTCTCCACGTTTTGAATCAAGAAATGCTTTTGTTTGTTCCCATGCTTTTGCTCGCTTTTCACGCAGTTCTAATACTTTACTCATCCAAATCTCCTCCTTAAAATTTTAAGAGGTCTAGCCTCTTGTCTAATACGGAAATATCAGTTCCTGTTTTCTTTTGTGGCAGTTTGTGTAAAAAGGAATTCACCACCGCCATTTTGTTGTAAATGATGCCTTCATCCGATGAGTCCTGATCACTTTCTTCTTGGAACATGATCTCATCAGCAAAACCAAGCTCCACCGCCTTTTTGGAATTAAACCAACTTTCATCATCCATCATGTGCGAGAGCTTAGTCCTTGAGAGACCTGTCTTCAGTTCATAAGCGTTGATAATACTCTCCTTTACCTCACTCAACATCTGGATTGCTTTTTTCATTTCCGCTGTATCTCCAAAAGCGATGGTCATCGGATTATGAATCATCATCATGGAGACGGGCGACATGTAAACTTCCCCACCTGCCATCGCAATAACGGAGGCAGCACTAGCGGCAATTCCGTCAATCTTTACTGTCACATCCCCTTTGTAATCCATGAGCATGTTGTAAATTTGACTTGCTGCAAAAACGTCACCACCTGGTGAATTAATCCAAACGGTGATATTCCCACCATCATTGTTTAGCTCTGATTTAAACTGTTTCGGTGTTACTTCATCGCCAAACCATGATTCTTCAGCAATGACTCCATCCAGATGAAGTGTCCTGCCGTCTTCATTCTTGATCCAATTCCAAAACTTCTTCATGGCTTATCCCTCCTCATATTTTTCTGTCCAAGCTCCGGCCTTTGACATATCAACAAAATTCCCGTTCACTAAATATTTGGATCCACCCTGTTCTTCAGGGATTAAGTTCATCTCTTCTAGTTCTCGGATGTCATTCGCCGACATCACTCCGTTTTGCCGCATGATCTGATAGAATTGAGCTCTTGAACCTGCATCTCCTCGGAGCCGTCCATTCAGATTAAACTTGATAAAGTATTCTTTCTTATCGGTTTCACTTAACAGCGCCTTCTTCATGGACTGTTCTATTCTCGTAACCCAAGGCATAATCGTATTGTCGATAAAGCTAATCGATTGATGCTCAATATTACTAAAGGTCGCTTTATCCAAATTGGCTACAAGGTGAGGTGGAACTCGGAAGATTCTACAAATCTCTTCTGTCTGAAATTTCCTTGTTTCCAAGAACTGAGCCTGTTCCGGTGGAATGCCGATGCTTTGAAACTTCATCCCTTCCTCGAGGACTGCAATTCGATGGGCATTGTTAGAACCCTGATAGACTGCATTCCAGCTTTCCCGTATTTTCGATGGATCCTTAACTACACCGGGATGTTCTAGCACTCCACCTGGATTAGCTCCATTTGCGAAAAACCTAGCTCCATACTCTTCGGTTGCCAGGGCCATACCGATCGCATTTTTAGCCATAGCAATCGGTGAATAACCAACCAACCCATCAAAGCCAAGCCCAGGAATGTGAAGAACCTCCTCACTTCGAAGAATGACGGAACCCGTGTCTTTTCGATATTCGTAGTAAAGCTCCCCTGTAGAGGTTCTATCCACCGCCATCCTATCTGGAAGTAAAGGGTAGAGTGAAAGTACATTGCCCCTGCCATCTCGAATAATCTGTGCATAGGCATTTCCCCATAATAAAAGATGACTCATCAATGTTTCCCTAAACACAAACGAAGTCATCTCTGCATTTGGCTCATCATGGAGCATGTAATATAAACTATTTTCTACTGCTTTTTCCTTTCCATTGTCAGTGTATCTGTATAAATGAAGCGGGAGACTAGCGATGGTTTCTGCTAGAATCCGCACACAAGCATAAACTGCAGTGGTCTGCATTGCTGTTCTTTCATTGACTGTTTTTCCGCTTGTGGTACCGCCAAAGAAGTAGCTGTAAGTACTCCCTAAAAAGCTGTTTTTTGGACCATCTCTTGATTGAAATAGTCTTGATAAAATTGGGATTCTTATGGTGTCCACCTCCTAAATAAGAGCATAAAAAAAACACCCTTGATAGAGTGTTAGATTGTTTGTTTAGATTTGATTTCTCTTAATGCTTCTTTCGCCATCCGTACAGCCTTAGGCTCTTCTTTATTAATTCGGTCCGACTCAATGATGTACTCCAGAGCTTCAATAAGTTTATTACTCTTAATAATTCTTATTACAGCATTCACCCGAGTTCTGGTACCTCCATAATCTTTATCTCTTCCTTGACTATGGAATACATCTCGAACAAACTCATTTTTAACATCTTTATCATTTTCTAATTCATTGAATTTGTTCATTATCAAACCTCCATATTCCCCAACAAACCATCCACCAGCTGATTCAATATTTCTCTTCAATGTCTTATCCTGCATTATTATCACCTCTAAGGCAATTGTATCAAAATATTCTGCAGCCGGATTTAGCAATTTCAATGGCTATCAACCGTCATTAACTTTACAAAATCAAGCATGGTTGCACACTAAAACTAATATTAAAGAATCAATATCCCTCGACCATCATAAACACTTTCTCTATTTTCATTTCGAATTGCCCGATCCAGTGCCATAATCAAAGCAACAGCTCCATCAATACGTTCAGTACTTTTCTCTTTATCTGGCTTTATATTCCCTGCTGGGTCTGTTTTCACAAAGATGTTATCCATCATCCATCGTAAAACCGGATTTCCACCGTGAACAATTCTTTTCTCCAAGGTTATCTTCATCAATTCTTTTGATGCTGGTGACATATCCTTGTAGCCTTGCCCAAAGGGAACAACGGTGAAGCCCATCCCTTCAAGGTTCTGAACCATCTGTACAGCACCCCATCTGTCAAAGGCAATTTCCTTAATGTTGTACTTGGTTCCTAGTTCTTCAATGAAAGCCTCAATGAATCCATAATGTACGACATTTCCTTCTGTCGTTTTGATATAGCCTTGCTGTTCCCAAATATCATAAGGAACGTGGTCTCTCCTCACTCTTACTTTCAGGTTTTCATCTGGTATCCAGAAGAAGGGAAGAACAATGAATTTCTCATCATCTGTCCTTGGTGGAAACACCAACACAAAAGCTGTAATATCGGTTGTGCTTGAAAGGTCAAGCCCTGCAAAACATTCTCTTCCTCGTAGACTATCTAAGTCAATCGGATCATCACAAGCATCCCATTTCTCCATTTGCATCCAGCGGGTGGATTGCTTCACCCATTGGTTCAGCCTAAGTTGCCTGAAGATATTTTCTTCTGCTGGATTTTCTTTCGCACTAATAAATGCATTTCTAACCTTCTCTATGTCAATGGTATGGTCCAATGATGGATTGGCCTTATACCAGTTCTTTTCATCTGTCCAATCATCGTCATCTTTGATTCCGTATATAACTGGATAAAAAGTGGGGTCGATCTTTCTTCCCTCGATAATATCTACTGCTTTTTGATGGACTTCATAACAGATTGAATTTCTATCTGTACCTGCAGTTGTAATTAAAAAGAACAACGGCTGAAGTCGAGCATCTCCAGAACCTTTTGTCATAACATCAAACAACTCACGGTTTGGCTGAGCATGCAATTCGTCAAAGACAACCGAATGAACATTCAGACCATGTTTCGTATAAGCTTCAGCAGATAGTACCTGATAAAAACTATTGGTAGGTTTATAGACTAGCCGCGCCGTGGAGCGGGATGGATAAAAATACGCAAAATATAGATTAAAATATCCGAGTTTCTACTATATAATAGACGGTTAATTTCACTCCTCTTTCCTTCTAATTCCTCGGTTCATTTTTATAGCGAATTTCACCCCATAAAACGCAAAAAAATGGCCCACCTCCTAGTTTGGAGATGAGCCTGATTGGTCTTTTTTCTACTATATAATTAATGAAGATTTCTCTCCTACAATCCCTATTGATATAGAGTTATAGTTTTTTCATAAAATAACCCTTATAATTAAGTTCGTATTGTCAAAACTTTTATAGTAAATAGGTTATTAAATCCTATCTAAGAGGGCTTTATAAGCAAAAAAATTGCCACCCCCTGAATTCTAAGGATAATTGAGGTTACGACACTCTCAACAACCTA
>NZ_JBHLUU010000029.1:0-5428 GCF_042433785.1 Robertmurraya beringensis
AAAACAGCTGGCTTCTTGGCAGGAGAATCATGCCTGCAGAGGCTCCATGTCAAGCAACATGGCCTTTTTGAAGAATAATGAAAGAAATCTATAAAATAAAAAACTGAGGAAATGAAAGAATAAGAGAGTTATTGTCCAAAATTCGGGGGTTAATCCGCAACATTCAAGTTAATTTAGTGAACTCAGGAAAATTGAAATACCAAGACGGACATTATTAAGAACGATAAAAGAGTAATTCTGGAACTATATTAAGTAGCGAAATTACATAGAAGGAGCTTCATTAATTACACAAAAGTCAATTCTTAATGTATGGAATTGACTTTTTATTCTAATACATCTGCTTAGCGTATAATATTCGCGTTTTGTCGGCAGGACCCCTATATATACTTCATAATCGATTGAGTTGGCTTTCCTTCAGGTTTTTATCAAGTTCCTCAGCTTACCTGCTCTTTATCTGTTTGTTAAGAACGTTTTAAAAATGCCTGTATACTTTTAACACCGGCCTTGTTTGCAAAGGAAAATTATACTTGCAGAATGCAACATATTTATCCGTTTGGAAAGAAAACAAAATTTATTTTGTTAAATGAGACAAATGCCTAGTCTAGGGACATAAGTGAAACATACCATAGAATTGTAAATTGGTTTTAAAAGGTATTTAACCTCATTTAACACACGATATTGCTTCTTTTTTTAGAAGTGAAAAAATTTAAAAAGGGTGATAAAAAAATGGAAGCCCAAACGGAAAACTATAAATATTTATTGGGATGGTGTACCGACATTTATGTTCATTGGGAAAGTGTGAAACCGAAGTTCTCAAAACTCTTTGACTTAAGAACTTTAGAGGAATGGGAAGAGACATGGCGTAATTTAATGAGTAAATTACAAAAAAATTTAACAGTAGACTCTGAGGACTTTGAGACAGCTACAAGTCTGTATGAACAGTGGGAGGTGCTATACAAAGAAGCGCATCCAAATCTAGAGGGTAATGAATCCGATGAGAGAGAAAATTCGGATCAGGATTTGAAAAGTGAAACATTAATGGCAATAAAGCCTTTTGTTGATTATGGTCTAAAAGAAGCTGCTCTTACTTCCTATGAACATGCGCTAACTGAAATTGCCGCAATGGCCTACCTTCTGGGAAAAGGCTTTGATCAACAAACAGCTTATAAAACCGTTGAATCTTGGGAAGTAAATGAAATGTTCGAAACCGAATATGGAAGATTCAAAATGAATAAATATTAAAATAATTTATTAGACTTTCTTTCTTTTTTTAACACTCTGATGTATAGATAGAAATTAAACTTTAAACTCTTGTATTTATGATTATTACGAAACGAGGAATCAACTTTTGCAAACTGCACAGAAACTCATGGTTAGTATACCTTTTCCATCAAAATGGGGTATTTCGGCTTCTATAGCCGGTCGACCCATTATTTGGGGAGTACTCATCATTAATTCTATTACAGGTAATAATAAAGTATCTGGTACAATTAATTTTCGTGGTACACCTATTCAAATTAATGGGTATTGGGAAGAAAACACCAAACAAATAAGTTTTGATTCACCATATGCCTCATTTTTTGGTAACTTAATTATATTTGATGATCCCTCGATTAGAATTCGTCATTTCGTTTTAAGTGGACGGTTTATTATGAAACCTCCCTCTTTGCTTGCAGGTGAGTACGGAACTTGGATTGCTACAACTGATACAGCACTCACTGAACCTCCTATATATCAGAACGGCGTTCCTCCTGCCGGAGTCTTTTTAACATCAGATATCCTGTACTAAATCACTACCCTCCCGTTACACTATGGTAAGATATCTTTATATATATCACATATATTAGGCGCACTAGTCCGTTAATCCACTTGAATAAATTATTTTTGTGTCACCCCGAATAATACTCTTTTTTTAGATTATGGTAATGGTTTCACATCAACCGGTTTTTAAATAGTATTTAGGAATGGATTCATTTTGACAATCGATTGCCCCCTTATCCATAAAGCCGATTATTTCTCGTAAGTTGAGGAAAAATCGGCTTTATTCATGACGAATTATGCTTAGCGTATGTTTTAAGCGCTTTTTGTTGGTGGGATCCCTTATATATAAAATAGCCTTATAATCAAAACGGTTGCTATATTTCATTGCTAAAAACTTTTATTGATTCCAAATTCTCTTTAAATCCAATGGAACGAATCCTTATTCCCATGTATCTCCCTATGTATGATAGGATTTGAAAAGCATTGATCTAAACTTAACCCTTCTTTTTTATGCCTAGCTCTTATAAAGTCTTCGGGTAATCGCATAACACTTGCTCCTTTTATATTTTTTATAAAACAACTCTTGGTAAGAAAGCTTAGTTTTTATTCGCTCTCTGTAATATACCAAGAATGTTGCGACATAAAGCTTAGAATTGTAATTTTTACGAACGTGTGCTTCAGTTATTTTTTTTATGAGACTGGGCTTGTTTGTTTTGTTGTCTTACTTGTTGTTCATTATTTTTGCTTGTAAACTCATTTCCTTATTGATTTTGTGCTCCTTGCGTACTGCCTTGGGAAGCTTGGCTTCCATCTTGGGCTTATTGCGGTTCTTCTTGTTCGATTTGTTGAACGCGTGGTTCAACGCTGTGTAGAACGGATTGAGTGTGTAGCCTCTTGGTAAAGCTGCTTAGCTTGTTGANCGCCTTTAATTTTTACTTTATTAGAATGATGTATAAGAATATTTTTTATAACTTCCAATTTTATCCTGATTTTAAATGACCAAAAACCCACAGTTATGTAATTATATTTGATAAATGGCACCATTTTTTTGATAGAAGCCTCTTTTCCTCTGTACTACATTTTTTATCTTCAATTCCTGACACCTAGGCCGCTACTGTTTGGTGATCAAGGACATTAATTTTATTGATGTTAAGTTAAAATGTTCGTATAAAAAAGTGAAAGGAGAAGATAATATTGAAAGTAAACAACCAATAGAGAGGACGATAAAAATGAATCTAAAGTGGTTAAGGCTATTAACAGCAGTTTTTCTATCTGCCATCATGTTATTGGGGTGTAATAATGTAGAAGAGGATAAGGATCCACCACCACCTGAAGTGGATGTAGATCCTGACACAGAAGAACCCATTGAAGATCCTGAAGATGCAAATGACCCAGATAATATAGATGAAAATGATGTGGACCCAGATACAGAAGAGCCAATTGAAGATCCTAAAGATGTAAATGACCCAGATAATATAGATGAAAATAAAGATGATGAAGCTGATTTAGTCCCTGATGCAGAAGAACCCATTGAAGATCCTAAAGATGTAAACGATCCAGATAATATAGATGAATAAATATTAACAGCAATAAGGCACACCGTTTGTTTTCAAACGGTGTGCCTTATTGTTCCAAATTTAACTGTTATGATAAAGCTCAATTGTTGTTTTTTTAACCAATAGTACAAAAATACATTTAAACATTTCAACTCTACTAGTTTTCCTTTATAAGCATGGAACATATCAACTATTTTTAAAACATTTTATTAATTTCCCAAGATTCAACCGTTAAATAAACGGTCTATGCCAATTAAATAGGTTATTGCAGCACTTCCTTCAGCTCAGGGTATTGCGAAAACTGGCTGGAATATTGAGGATGATAATAAGACATGTAATTATGATATTGTATAATTTTTATAACTCCCCTTTCTTAAATTGAATATATTTAGTTTTATCTTATTTTCCTAATTATCCTAGGACTAGACATTTGCCTACATACCCAAATTTGAAAAAACAAATAAAGAAATAAGTAATAGCAAAAGTTAATCATCTTTCCTTTCTTTAATAGCAATGTAAACGAAACTCCTTTTTTATTTTCCATTTATTTCATCGTTAAAATCCCTGTGACTAAACAAGCTAATAACAAAACTATTTAGAGGTGTCTCATTAGAAAAATACCAAGGGCCTTATTGGTTACCGTTTCCATACTTATTCTTTTATCCATAGGGTTACAATTTTTAGTACAAAATACAAGAAACACAGAGAATCACGAAAATGAAAAGGGAGCTGTCAAAAACAGATTTAATACCCCTATAACCAGAGTCCAAAATGCGAAAAAAATGTTCTTCAAATAAACAGCATTGCCATGGATGAAACCATAAAGGGGTACTGCCGACTAAACGCAGATATAATACGCTAAGGAATTTTTTAGAAGGTAAAAGCCTGATTTTTCTACGTTAAGCAGAAAAACCAGGCTTTTTTATATCCTAAGTGGACGCAGGGCATGTATCGAGTTCAAAATCTCAGGTATAAATGAATATTCTCCGAGAAAGTTTATGTGTTCCCATCCCAATGGTGATATGTGAGGAAGCAATTCCTCTTGATATTTTCCTATATTTTTAAAATGTTCAATTGCTTGTGATAAATTCACGGTATTCCAAATGCTGATGGCATTAATAATTAGATTTAATGAGCTGGCACGCTGTAAATGATCTTGTAATGCTCTTTCTCTAAGTTCTCCCTGTTTTCCGAAGAAAATAGCTCGTGCCAAGGCATTCATGGATTCTCCCTTATTTAATCCACGTTGGATTCGCCGAAGTAATGAGTGACCGACAACTACTTGAGTATTGTTTATATTACCTTTTATCCGATTCATTAAAACATTAGCCTACATAGACGTTACAAAATTGTTTAGGTTTTCGTTGAAGTTACGTGTTTAACGTATTCAGGTTATATTTTATTTAGGGCTTATATGTATACCTTCACTCTCTCGCCAATCTGCGTAGAGTATACGCTTTTCATTTTCATATCCATTAGCAGTTAATTTGTTATGTAACCACTGTTTATCAAAGCCGTGTTCATGTAAGTTATCCCATAAAATTTCTCCATCTATAATTAACGATGTTGGGAGGTCTACTGGACTTTCTGGAAGATTAAAATCTTGCTTTTCTGGTTTTTGATACTTAGATTTTAATAATATGCTTAATTGCCCATTCGCTTCCAATATACCGTATTTGACTTCACGAACTGAAAAAACATTATTTTGCCGAAGCAAACTCAATACCTGATTTATATCCAATTTGTTCTTTTTAAGTAACTTTCTGTCGATGACACCATTCCGAATGATGATATTAGGATTGCCTAAAAAGAGAGAACGTGCCGATTTGTTTTTTAGAGTTATAAACTCTATCCCCAACATGAGAAGAGTCCACAATCCGATGGCATATAAAAAATGAAAAGTCCTTACCTTATCTTTGAACTGCACCCCTTAAAGTAGATGTTGAAAAACCCCCTTCAGGGCAACACTTACTTTTAGGGGTGGTTTTTTATGGGCATTAAAGGTCAACAGTACCAAACATACTCGTTCGACTTAAAAATGGAAGCGATGAAAATGAAGCAAAATGGTTATACAAATACCCAAATAACAGAAAAATTACAAATTAAGGATA
>NZ_JBHLUU010000003.1:0-1517 GCF_042433785.1 Robertmurraya beringensis
GTGTCACTTCTGCCACAATTGGACGTGTGATTGATATGGGCTTAACAGATCCATTTAATATGGGAGGAGCAATGGCGCCAGCTGCGGTTGATACCATTGAAGCCCATTTAAAGGAACGAAATATTGATCCATCTTATTACGATTTAATTGTAACCGGGGACCTGGGCCAGATTGGACAGGAAGTTTCCATGGATCTATTTAAAAAGCACGGAATCCCTATTAGTGAAGAACAATACCAAGATTGTGGCCTTATGATTTATCGGGAAGGACAACCCGTTCTTGCAGGAGCAAGCGGTGCAGGCTGTTCAGCAACGGTAGTTTATGGGCATTTATTAAACCGCATGAAAAATGGTGAATTTAAACGCATGTTAGTTGTGGCTACAGGTGCTTTGCTTTCACCATTGTCCTTTCAGCAAAATGAAACAATTCCTTGTATCGCCCATGCAGTGTCAATTGAATACGGAGGTGAACAATTAACATGATCTATTTTTGNTGAAAAACATGGGGTAGTTGGTGTACTGACAGGAATGTTTGAAGTAACTAGTTCTGGTATTTCAGCTGCCATTGTTTTCGGCATGATAGGAGCTTTAATTTTTAAGCCAAAAGGATAAGGAGAATTAGGATGACAGTAGGATCAGATGTTAAACAGTGTTTTGCCAGTCTAAAAGGGGTAGAAGCAAGTCTCTCAAGTTTAGCATTACGGACTCTTGATGATGAATCGAAGCGAACTTTGCATGAGGCTATGATGGTAGTACACGAAGTAACAAAAGATTTAAAAAAAAGAGTAGGAGAACTAGAAGGAGAGGAACTTCAGTACAAAGGTTTCTAGAAAAACTATATTTACAGGGGGTGTAAGTAGTGCCTGAATGGTTAGAGATAGCTGTACGCTCAGCATTATTTGTTGCTGTTTTATTTTTCATTACAAAATGGTTAGGGAAAAAGCAAATTTCAGAACTATCTTTCTTTGAATATGTCACCGGTATTTCTATTGGAAGTATTGGTGCAGAAGTGGCTATGGGACTTGAACGGAACATTTTTCACGGAATTATTGGAATTGTCATTTTTGCGGCTATTCCCTTTTTCGCTGGTTTAATTTCATTAAAAAGTAAACGTTTTCGCAATTTTACAGAAGGAAAAGCAACAGTATTTATCAAAGATGGGAAGATTATGGAAGATAATTTAAAAAAGGAAAGATATACGACAGATGAACTGTTAGAGCTACTTCGCAGGAAGGATGTCTTTCAAGTCTCTGATGTAGAATTTGCTGTTTTAGAGGCAACAGGTGATTTATCTGTGATGCTAAAGAAAGAAAATCAACCTTTAACAGCAAAGGATATAAACTTGAAGGTTGCTTCAATCAAGGAGCCTCAGACCATTATTATGGATGGTGCAATAATGGATGAACCACTAGCCACGATTGGACGAAGTCGGGCTTGGCTACATACTGAATTAGAAAAACTAGGGGTAACGATTGAAAATGTATTTCTGGGACAGGTTAATTCTTACGGAGAGTTAAC
>NZ_JBHLUU010000030.1:0-25631 GCF_042433785.1 Robertmurraya beringensis
TAGGTTGGTGTTTGGTGTGGTAACCTCACTATTTCCTAAAATTCAGGGGGTGGCAATTTTTTTGCTCAAAAAGCCCTCTATCAAGGTATTTTATAGCCTATTTAATATAAAAGTTTTGACAATACGATATTAGTGCAGGGGGAAAATTAATGGATATCAAGGACGTAATAGCAAGAGGTGAAAATAAAGTAGTTGAGTTTAAAAGTTGGGTAAAGATTCCGAATAAGAAAGAGCTTATGGAAATCTTAACGAACGAGACTGTAGGCTTTTCTAATGCTGAGGGTGGCATAATTCTAGTAGGTGTGGAAGATAACGGTGAAATAACTGGCTGCCAAGATTATGATGAACAGAGCATCATAGAGAGTATATATGACCGTACAGTGCCAAAAGTTTTTACAGATATAGAGAACATTACTATTGATGGAAAAGAAATATTAAAAATTATAGTTCCTAAAGCCCCTGAAACTGTAGCGACATCTCGAGGAACAGTGTATAAGCGATTAGGAAAAAATACAAAACCTTTTTATCCTGGAGAGTATCAATCCAATATAATTCAGGGGTTTAAAGGAGATTTCTCTGCTAAGATTTTAAAAGATACTTCTGAATTTGATATAGATTTTCATGAAGTAGAAAGTTTAAAATTGAAAATAAAATCTCGAGATAAAGATTCAACTCTGTATCAAGAGGATGATTTATCTTTTTTAAGGGATTTAAGGCTAATTGAAGATAATAGCGACGGTGTGAGGTTAACTATTGCAGGATTGCTATTTGTTGGTAAAAAGGAATCGATAGTGAGGCATCTACCACAAGCTGAGATAATATTACTTACATATAATAATGATGGCCAAACCGAATATAACAAGCGGTTAGAGCTAAAAGTTCCATTAATTTCAGCAGTTGACAGAATACAGCAAATATTTGAAGATAGAAATTCAATACAGAATATTCAAATGGGACTGTTTAAATTAGAAGTATATGATTATCCCACAAATGTATTTCAAGAAGCTTTGTTAAATGCCATTGCACACAGGGATTACGAGAGTACATCGTCAATAATTATTAAGTATTATCCAAGTGAAATAATAATTGAAAATCCTGGTTCGTTTCCACTAGGAATTGACAGTAATAATATTATAACTCATCCATCTGCACCTAGAAATAAATTAATTGCCGAAACGCTTCAAAGATTAAAATATGTTCAAAGATCTGGACAAGGCGTAGATATTATATTTAAGGATATGCTGTCATTGGGAAAATCCGCTCCAGAATATAAACTTTATACAGAAGCCGTTAGTTTGACTTTAAGAAGCAGTTTAGAGGATATAGAATTTCTAAGATTTATTAATAAAGAAACAGAAGAAAATGGTGATTTTTCCGTTTCTGAAATTTGTATACTTAAGTATGTAAAAATGAATAAAATAATTAGTTTAAGTAAAGCTGCTGAGGTAGCTCAAATAACAACACAGTCTGCCACCAACGTACTAAATGTCCTTTGTAAAAAGAAAAATATTCTTCAAAGGGAAAATAGAAATAGGTATATGTTTACACACAGGGTTTATGAATCATTCGATGATAACATTGAATATACTAAAGATAAAGATTTTGATGAAATTCAAGCTAAGACAATGATTATTGATTATTTGTCTAAGAATACATTTATGACTAGGGCGGATGTTGAGAGGCTATGTGGCTTTTCTTCTACAAGTAGTAAACGTATTTTAAAAAAATTAAGGGAAGACGGGACGTTAATTTTAGAAGGGAAATCTAGATCCAGTATATATAAGTTAAAATAAAGATAAGAACATCTTATTCATAGACGTGTGACCGGTCCGAAAGAAGATTTTTATATCCAATTAGTGGACCGAAAAGCGGACTGTAAATTCGGTATTTGGTCCGAAAGTGGACCGCAAAATCGGTATTTGGTCCGAAAAGTGATCTGAAAAGTTGATATTTGGGCCAAAAAGCGGACCATAAAGTCAATGAGTGGACCGCAAATTGGACCGCAAAATTGACGTGTGGCCCGAAAGTGGACCAAAATATTAATTTATGAATCGCAAATCATATCTAGAAAAAAGCATCAGCACATTATTATGAAATGATGCTTTTTTTCGTTTTGTTACTTATCGATTTTCCTAGAGTTTTGCATTAAATCGTATATTTTAAAGTTAAGGAATGATTTCAAATTATTACTAAGGTCTTCTACATCTGATTCAGATATTTCAAAAGTCCCTTCTTTTCCTACTAAGACAACACAGCCATTTTCTTCGTCATAAACTATTTCATAGCCTAATAAACGTAGTTGCATTTCTAGAAAATAATCAAAGCTTTGTTTGGCTTCTGCAGTTTCTTCCCAATCCATTAAGAAGGAAGGAGTAACTCTTAAGGCGTCAGATAAAGCTTTAATTTTGTCTTTTCTAATGTTTTTAATTTCTCCACTTTCATATCTCTGTATCGTAGGTGCACTTACTCCCACCGCTTTAGCAACATCTTCAAGTGTTAAACCCAGTTCCAGTCTCCTGTTTCTAACTTTATCTTTAAACTCCATTTTTTCACCTTCTTATAAGATTGATTTAAATATACTAGAAATTTTGCGTATATGCAATTAGATCGTCTGTTTTGACATAAAATATTGCGTTTAAGTATTGACAGCTACAAAAAGACATATTAGGATAAAATTACGTAAACGCAAAAAAGGAGGTGAAAAGGAATGTTTGATAAGAAAAAATTCAAGGCACAAGTGATTATGTCAGGAAAAACTATGCAACAAGTAGCTGATTTGTTAGAGATCAATCAAGCTACTCTATATCGTAAAGTCAATGGGAGTAGTGATTTTTACAGAGGAGAAATACAATTGCTTTGTGACTATTTAAATATAGAGGATCCTAGTGAAATTTTTTTTACTCCAAAAATTACGCAAACGCAAAACAGGTGACTAGTTTTAAACGAAAACGTAATTTACTGAACGAATTGGAAATGTCAATTTACTGCGAAAATGAAAGAGCTAATACACTAAAAAATACTGGAGGATTTGAAATGAATGAAACATTAATATCACTAACCGAGAAATATGGGACAGAAGTTATTATCGCAAGAATTCTAGAGCAATTGAAATTGCTAGCACATAGTGAAGATAAAGAGGTAGTACAAGCTGTGAAAGAGCTTATCACAAGTGCTGGTTGTGACACAGAGTATATCTATACACTTTGTGAATATACGAATTTAGCAACTTTTGTTTCAGATAATATTCAGGTTACCGATTCATCTTGGAAGAACAAAAACGATATTTAACAAAACTGAGGATGGGACTAACAAAAAGGGTTTCATACTGTTTTTCCCCTACGGTTAGTCCAATCTTAACTACTAAAAAAGGAGGACGTCATGAACTTCATCATTTCAACGGGCAATAGCCGTAAAGATAAGTTTTGGAAAAAAAAGCTAGTGTCATGGGAAGAGTTTACAGAAAAACTTTCCCGAACTATCGTTACGAATGAGACACAGGCAGAGTACCGCAAGATGAAAAAGTACCAACAGGATAATGTGAAGGACGTCGGGGGTTTTGTTGCTGGAGAGCTTAAAGATAATAGGCGTAGAAAAGAAAATGTCTTATCTCGCTCTATGCTCACATTGGATATGGATTACGCAGATCATACGGAGTCGATAGCCACCAATATTGAAATGCTCTATGACTATGCATGCTGTATCTACTCTACTCATAAGCATTGTCCAGAAAAACCTAGACTCAGGCTTATCATCCCATTGTCACGAACTGTTTCACCAGATGAGTACCAAGCCCTTAGCAGAATGATTGCAAAGGAAATAGGTATGGAACTGTTTGATGATACTACCTATGAACCGAATCGCCTTATGTATTGGCCGAGCACTTCATCAGACGGGGAGTACTTTTTTAAAAAGATTGATGGTTCATTTCTAGACCCAGACACTATTTTACAACTTTATAAGGATTGGAAGGATACTTCTACTTGGCCTGTTTCTTCAAGACAAACGACGGTTATTGAAAAGAAAATAAAAAAACAAGAAGATCCTATAACCAAGAGTGGAATGGTTGGAGCTTTTTGTAGAAGTTATAGCATTACAGCGTCAATTGAAACCTTTCTATCAGATGTTTATGCACCAAGTGTAATGGAGGGGCGATTTGATTATATACCAGCAGATTCATCAGCGGGTGTCATGATCTATGATGACAAATATGCTTATTCACATCATGCTACAGACCCTGCTTGTGGGAAATTGCTAAACGCTTTCGACTTGGTGCGAATCCATAAGTTTTCTGAGCTAGATGAAATGACAAAAGAAGGGGCGCCGCCTACCAGTCTTCCTTCCTATAAAGCAATGTTGCAAATTTGTTCAGAAGATGAGCAAGTACGAAAGCAACTAGCATTTGAACGGATAGAACAGGCAAAGGAAGAGTTTGATGATGAAAATTGGGAGTTAAAGCTTGATGTTAATAAGAATGGTAGTGTCAAAGATACACTGAGTAATATAACGGAAATCCTTCGTCATGATGAGCTTTTTATACCGATTGCTTATAATCAGTTGTCTCATCGATTGGATATTAACGGTGAACCACCTTGGAAACAGGTAAAGCCTGGCTGGAATGATGCAGATTTATCGAATGCGAAGGTGCTGTTGGATAAGAAGTATGGGATCTATTCACCATCAAAGTTTAAGGATGCCCTTTTAACAACTGCATCTGAAAGAGCTTTTCATCCAATAAAGGACTATTTTAATGGACTACCTGTTTGGGACGGAACTAAAAGAATTGATCGTTTGCTGATTGACTATTTTGGTTCTGAAGAGAACAGCTATACAAAGGAGGTCATGCGAAAAACGTTATGTGCAGCAGTAGCAAGAGTCTACGAACCGGGTATCAAGTACGACAATGTGTTAATTCTTATCGGTGACCAAGGATTAGGCAAATCGACCTTCTTCTCCAAACTTGCGATGGATTGGTTTTCAGATAGTTTGACTTTGTCGGATATGAGGGACAAGGCTTCGGCTGAAAAATTACAAGGCTATTGGATTTTAGAACTTGGCGAACTTGCGGGACTTCGAAAGGTCGATATGGAATTGGTAAAGGCATTTATCACGAGGTTGGATGATAAGTTTAGACATAGCTATGGTGTTTATGTGGAAAGTCACCCAAGGCAGTGCATCATTGTGGGGACGACGAATTCAGAAAAAGGTATTTTAAGAGATGTTACTGGAAATAGGAGATATTGGCCTGTTCACGTTGGGAAAGGAAAAAAGAATATATGGGCAGATTTGAACCAGTCAGAGGTGAATCAGATATGGGCCGAGGCTATTGTTTATTATAAGCAGGGCGAGGAACTGATCCTTAAAGGAGAATCAGCAGAGTTAGCCTATCGATATCAGCAGGAAGCAATGGAAGAAGACGATCGAGAGGGTCTTGTGAAAGAGTATCTAGAAACCTTATTGCCAGAAAACTGGGATGCCATGAAGTTATTTGAAAGACGTAATTACTTGGCTGGGGAAACAGCTTTTGATTCTGGACCACCGCTAGGAACCAAGAAAAGGACAAAAGTATGTTTTCAGGAGATATGGTGTGAATGTTTTGGCAAAGATAAATCGGATTTAAAGCGTAGCGTTTCATTTGAACTTCAAGGGATTTTAGTGAAACTTGGTGGTTGGAAACGATACGATGGAAACAAATCAGGCAAGATGAAGCATCCTATTTATGGTGTGCAGATCACGTATGTGAGAGAAGACCACAAAGAAACTTAGGCAACCAGAAGTCAATTTTTCTAATTATTAGGCAACCTAGAAAGGTTAATCAAGGTTTCCTAAAAAAACTAAGGCAACCGTAAAGGAAACCACTAAAAACCCCCTATTTACAGGGGTTACAGAGATTGTGTTTCCTAAAGTCTTATCTTTTATAAAGAATAGTAAATGATATTTAGAGTATAAGTACTAGCTTAGTAGTATAGGAGAAATCTCCAGTAGAGATAGTTTGCCCCTTTTTAAAAGGACTTAGGCAACTGGCAGAAATGGAAAGAATCATATTTAAAATGAAAGGAGCTGCTGAAATGGAAGAACAATTCGAAACGATAAAACAATCCATCATTGCAAAAGTTTTAAACGAAGACCATGTAAGCTTTATTGAAGTGGAGAGGATTTTTGAAGAGCACTGTTTTGCGTATCAAGGGGATAAGGTGATTCATCATAGCAAGTATCCACATGTTCTGTTTTGGGGTGGTTGGAATAAACAAGCCATCGATATTCTAGCAATTATTCTGGAAGAAAATAAGATATGCCTCCAACCATCTAACTATTTAAACTATTTGATAGATGGTGATATGCCAGAGATTCCTGTTGCAAATATTGCGAAGGATTATAAAACCGATCATTGGATGCCCATGCTTTTAAAATCAGAGAGTTAAGAAAATGAAATGAAAGAACAAAAAATAACTAGAAAGGATGACGTTAATGAATTCAAAGGCTTATTTGTCAAAAGCTATTTGGTTAGATCAGATGATTGAGAACAAACTGGAGCAGCTACAATCTTTAAAGAGCTTGTCCATGAAAGTAACCACCAACTTTACGATGGATAATGTGGGTGGTGGGGGCATTGAGAAAAGTAGAATGGAAAGTACGATTATTAAAGTGCTGGAATTAGAAGATGAAATCAAAGATGATATTGAATGCATGGTTGAAATAAAGATAAACATTATGAAAATGATCAAAAAAATAAGTAGATTAAATGATCAGTTTTTACTGGAGTTGAGGTACCTTTCGGGGAAAAGCTGGGAAGATGTTGCGGCAACTATGGGATATGATAAAAGGACAGTAATAAGGATTCATGGAAAAGCAATTAAAGAAATGGATAATCTTAAAGAGGCCACTAAATGTCATTGAATGCCACTCTAAAAGTATAGTAGTATTAAGTTGCAAAGGTATAGAAGTTTCAAGAATACCATATGTTGTAGCATATGCCTAAGTTATATCGAGTCGATCTTAGGAAACGCAACATTCTTGATAACCCAGCTCCTATTAATCATAGGGGCTTTTTCTATGCCTTTATTCTATTGAATGCCCTTTGTTATTTACATAATGATGACGGTTAAACGGAGTTGAGAGCCATGCCAATGAAACCAAAGAAGCCATGCAAACACAACGGTTGTCCTTTGTTAACGGACGACAAGTACTGTGAGTTTCATGTAAAGCTTCATGTAGATGATAGAGCAAACGCAACCGAGCGTGGTTATGATAACCGATGGAGGAAGGCGAGCAAGCGTTTCTTAAACGCCCACCCTCTTTGTAAACACTGTGAGCAGAAAGGGAAGCTGACTCAAGCAACGGTTGTTGACCACATCAAACCACACCGAGGAGACCAGAGACTGTTCTGGGATGAAAAGAACTGGCAGCCTTTGTGTAAGAGATGTCATGATCGTAAGACAAGAACAGAAGATCAGTATCCAATCTACACTTTTTAATGGACGGGTGGGGGAGGTCAAATCTCTACAACCTTTTATATGGCGACCGCGCGCCCCCTTCACGTGAATTTTCGCGGAATTAAATAAGGGGGGTATACCTCTAAGGTTGGAAAAGATATTAAATCTCAATAGGCGCAAGGGTTAAAACTATTTTTGAATTTGCGACGAGGTTTTAATTAAGAAGTAGTGCAAAAACTGCTCAATCCTTATGGATACTAGGGTTGAAGCAACTTTATTAATTAAATTAAAAATGTTAGTTAAACGCCAGTAATCACTTGAAAAATAGCTGATTAAGGCGTTTTTTTATTGCTATTTTCAATACAGTTAACGCAGAAAGGGGTGTGAGAGATGAACGAAGTAGAAAAACAGACGATTTATGACCTTCGGCTTAAAGGAGTGGGATACAAAGCCATTGCAGCTGTCTTGGGAAAATCCAGAGATAGTATCCGTGGTTTTTGTAAAAGGAATGGACTTGCTGGTAATTCAAAAGTTGTCGCATTAAATGTGAAAGAGCAAATGGACAATCATCTACTCTGCACTTGCTGCGGGAACCCAATCAACCAAAAAGGTCGTGGAAGGACTCGGAAGTTCTGTTCGGATGAATGTCGCCGGAATTGGTGGAAAGAAAATCCTCAGGCACGTAATAAAAGTGAAACAGCTATTTACCACTATACCTGCCCGCAGTGTGAAAAAGAGTTCAGTTGCTACGGAAACAAGAAAAGAAAGTTCTGCAGTCATGACTGCTATATCAAATCAAGATTTTGGAGTGAAGAAGATGGAGTTTAAAAAACTGCCCATTGATGATTTAATTCCGGCTAGCTATAACCCAAGGAAAAAACTTAAGCCGGGAGACAGTGAGTTTGAAAAAATCAAAAACAGTATTATGCAATTCGGCTATGTTGAGCCTGTAATCGTCAATCAGGATATGACGGTGATTGGTGGACACCAGCGTATTACAGTACTGAAAACCTTAGGATATACAGAGATAGACTGTGTCATCATTGAGATTGATAAGACAAAAGAAAAGGCACTTAATATCGCTCTGAATAAAATCAGCGGCGAATGGAATAAAGAACTATTGGCTGACCTTATCAAGGATCTACAGTCAGCGGACTTTGATATTTCATTTACAGGTTTTGAGCCACCAGAAATTGATCAGTTATTTAGTGATGTTCATGATAAGGACGTCCAAGAAGATGACTTTGATGTGGAGAAGGAATTATCAGAGCCTGCAATTGCAAAGACAGGTGATATATGGCATCTAGGAAGGCATCGGTTAGCTTGTGGAGATAGCACCAAAGAAGAAGTGTATAAGGTGCTGATGGATGGTCAGAAAGCAAATCTAGTCGTGACAGATCCCCCTTATGGCATATCTTATGATGGAAGCCAAGGAACCATTAAAAATGACAATCTTAAGGATAATGAATTCTACCAGTTTTTGTTTAATGCATTTAAGAATATGGAAAACGTCATGACCAATGATGCGTCTATCTATGTTTTTCATGCAGATACGAAAGGACTTATTTTTAGAAGAGCATTTGAAGATGCAGGGTTTCATTTATCAGGCGTTTGTCAGTGGGTGAAACAAACCTTGGTTTTAGGTCGATCCCCGTACCAGTGGAGAAATGAACCTTGTTTATTTGGATGGAAGAAAAGTGGGACCCATAAATGGTATGCAGGAAGAAAAGAGACCACTATTTGGGAGTTCGATAAGCCAGCAAAAAATAATCTCCACAGCACCATGAAACCTGTACAACTAATTGCTTATACCATTCGAAATAGTACATCACCTAATGCTATCGTCGTTGACCCTTTTTCAGGAAGTGCATCGACCCTTATTGCTTGTGAACAACTGGATAGGATTTGCCACGCCATTGAATTAGAAGAGAAATTTGTGGATGTTGGCGTCAAACGATATATCGAACAGGTTGGCTCCGATGAAAATGTATTTGTTGAAAGGGATGGAGTGAAAATTCCATATTCAGAGCTGGCTCAAGAGGTAGAAATTTTAGAATAATGTAGCGATATTGTTGAAGGGGGGAGAAGCGGTTGAAAACGGCCCTTGAAATGAGTAAGGATGTGAAAAGTTTAGAAACTCGTTCATTAAGAGCAAGTAGCAAAAATATGTATCATTTACTTGAAGATGGTACCACCATGGTAGGAACTCTTTCTGGTGGATTTGAATTTACAATTGACTTAGAAGATTTTGAAAAGGTAAGTTCAAAGGCATGGTACCCGAATAAATCAAATGGGACAGAGGGTACCATTTATGTTACTGATTGTAGAGGGCAACAACTTCATCAGTTTCTCCTAACCCCACCTAAAGGCTTTGAAGTGGATCACATTGATTTAAATCCACTGAATAATTGCCGAAGCAATCTAAGGATATGTACCCATCAGCAAAATCAATGTAATCAACCGTTGCAAATAAATAATACCTCTGGTGTAACTGGTGTTAGTTTCTACTCACCAAGAGGAAAGTATCGAGCTAGAATTAAGGTTTCACAGTATGATATTCACTTAGGGTATTTTCATCATTTTATTGAGGCAGTTCAGGCAAGAAATGAAGGGATGAAATTAATGTTTGGAGAGTTTGGAAGGCTTAACGATGCACCAGAAGCCCCTGTATGGATTAAAAAACTAGTATATGAGAAATGCAGTCGCCATTTTGATAAGGCGGCTGTTTCTGTTTTAGAGGATGAAAGTGCTTGAAAAACATCCTTGCAATCTAGTTGCTATCCCTCAACATGTATGGCAATATGCTACTACCTTGAATAGATTGGAGGCGCAGCAATGGAAGAAAACCTTAAGCCTACATGCAAGTTGCTGGGTGAAGATGGGAATATTTTTTCAATCCTTGGGCGGGTCAGTAGAAATTTAAAAGAGCATGGAAAAGACGTACAAGCCAAGGAAGTGAGTGAGCGAGTGATGGGATCCGGCTCATACGATGAGGCCCTTCAAATTATCATGGAATACGTTGAGGTGGAGTGAATCATGAAATGAAAGTATTATTCGGAAGGAAAGTTAGTAATCTAGCGGAGATGAAGGAAATCACAGTAGAAGCTGCTAAACAAGGGCAGCGAGGACAAAGCTACATTGTAACAAAAGAAGTGGAGTTAGAAGATACCGATTTTCATAACTTTGCAAACGACTTCTTCAACGACCAGCCTTGGATCACAAAAGAAGATGGCGGAGTGAATGAGAACAGGGAAGTTTGCTGCATCAGAGTCATTAACAAAGACACGGGTGAAAAGGTACTTGTTAACAGTGAGGGGTACAGTTGGCCAAGATATACAGCGATAGAAATAGATTAGCGGCAGGCATTAGGGGGCCTGTTTTCTTCTATCAAAGTAAATGCGAAATTGTCCAGGATTCACTTGCTATTCCTTGTGTTTAGAGTGATATATGTACTACACCAAAACACAGGAGGTAATGATAATGGACCGAAAAGAAATGGTCAAAAGACTTGGTAAATTTTTAGGAGTAAAACCAAAATATCTCAGCGCTCCATATAGGGTTTGAGAATGATACAAAATACCATCATTACGCGATTGATGTAATGAAAGAATATGAAATGGAGGAAAGTTAAATGGCAACTATCGGATTTGATCGTTTGTATTATGCTAATATCACAGAAGATGAGAATGGCATTGAAAGTTATGGAACCCCAAAGATACTAGCCAAGGCGATGACAGCTGAATTGAGTGTTGAGCTCATTGAAGCGATACTATTATGCGGATGATGGAGCATCTGAGATCGTAAAAGAGTTTAACAGTGGGACGTTAAGCCTTGGGATTGATGATATCGGTTCATTAGTGGCCCAAGATTTATCGGGCTGTAAAATTGATAGCAACAACGTCGTGATCTCGAGGAGTGAAGATGGTGGAAAGCCTGTGGCTGTTGGGTTTCGTGCTAAGAAAGCGAATGGAAAGTATCGATACTTTTGGTTGTATCGGGTTATCTTTAGTATTCCCACGACTAGCCTTGCGACGAAGGGTGAATCGATTACGTTTAGTAGTCCCACCATAGAAGGTACGGTCTTTAGACGAAATAAACTGGATGCGGAAAATAAACATCCATGGAAGGCAGAAGTGACCGAAGGTGACACTGGGGTAGCCCAGGAAACCATTACGAATTGGTTTAGTACTGTTTATGAGCCTGATTTTTCGCCGGTAACTCCTACAATTACAGTTACTTCCCAGCCAGAGGAATTAACGGAAGTAGCTGAAGGTAGTATTTCCGGTAGTTTATCAGTGGTCGCAAGTACAAATACAAGTTACCCAGTAACCTATCAATGGTATGAAAACTCCTTGGACAGCACCAGTGGGGGAACGGTTATCAATGGAGAAACATCAGCTAGCTTGGATATTCCAACGGATCTTACTGGAGGAACTTACTATTATTACTGCGTGCTGAGTTCTGTTGGTGCTAGTAGTGTTACAACGAATGTAGCTATGGTGGATGTGTCATAAGCTTAAGATAGGAGGAAGATGAGAGATGGGAAATGAAAATAAAGAGTCTGCAGCTTTAGAGCTAGATTTTTCAGCTGATGAAAGAAGTGCTGTTATTGAAATTGGTGATGATGAATATAAACTGATTTTGACCACGAAGGCAACAAAGGAAATCGCAAAACGATATGGTGGCCTAGAGAACCTCGGTGCTAAGCTAATGAACACAAAGGACTTTGAACTAGCGCTTGATGAGATTGTTTGGCTAATTACTTTGCTAGCGAATCAGTCCATCCTGATTCATAATCTAAGAAATAAAAACGAAAAGAAAGAGTTGCTGTCAGAGGATGAAGTGGAATTGTTGACTACTCCCTTTGAATTAGCAGAGTACAAAAACGCCATCATGGCAAGTATGCTGAAAGGAACAAAACGGCACATCGAGAGTGAAACGTCAAAAAACGCGGAAGTCGGGTAAGCGATGAAGAATTGTTTATCCGACTTATTTATTATGGAACTGCTCAATTAAATCGGAGTGAGCAAGAAGTCTGGTTGATGCCAATGGGCTATTTAATGGATTTATGGGAATGCCACAAGCAGTTTACTGGAATTGCTAAGCCAAAACAAGAAATCTTCATCGATGACGTGATTCCGGTAGGGATTTAAAAATAATTTTTTCAGAGATGAAAGTGCTCTTAACCATTGATATATCAAGCTTTTTCTCGTATCACACCACTAAACACAATACAGAGTCATAGTCTTGACTTACAAAATGGTGTTTGTGATACAATCCGAAAAAAGGGAGAGGGGTTGTAGTGATGGGGATTCCAAAGCTTGAGGATTTTGTGAAAGAGATTAATAGGCTGAAGGTAGATGCAAGGGAATGTGGGGAAAGCAGCATCGAAATTTGTAGTGGTACACTCCATAAAATGATGGGGGATCATAAAGGCAAAAATGCAAGAATGTTTAGTTGTTGCAAGGCGATGTATAAAAGTATGAAACCTGGCGATGAAGTGATTCAATTACCGAAGCCTAAGTCTGGTAATACGGAAACAAAAGGATATGGGTCAAGATTAATTATCAGGTACTACTTGTAACGAATCGGAAGGCACTCTTCAAAGGGGGTCTTTTTTCATGCTTTAGATGAGGGGAGGTGGAGTCGTGGCAGACAATTTCGGGCTCAGAATTGGTGTTGAAGGAGAAAAGGATTTTAAGAATGCACTAAAGGACATCAATCGAAACTTTAAAGTATTAGGTAGTGAAATGAAACTCGTAACCGCCCAATTCGATAGGCAAGATCAATCGATCGAAGCTCTTACTGCAAGAAATGGAGCGCTCACCAAGTCGGTTGATGCTCAAAAGGATAAAATCAGTACATTAGAAGCTGCCCTGAGAAATGCGGCGGATTCTTTTGGAGAGAACGACAGACGAACTCAAAATTGGCAAATTCAACTGAATAATGCCAAATCAGAATTGATGAAAATGGAGCGGGAGCTTGAAAATAATAACCAAGCCATTAATCAGCTAAATGAAGGATTTGATGAAGCTGAAGAGGAAGTGGAGCAGTTTGCTGACGAAGTACAAAATGCAGCAGATGAGACTGAAAATGCTTCTGGCCGCTTTGAAAAGTTAGGTGGCGTCTTAAAAGGTATCAGTGCGACGATTGGTGCAGCAGTAGCTGCTATTGGAACAGCAGCAATCGCGACAGGGGCCAGCCTGATAAAACTTGGTGATGAATACAATATGGCCGTCAACCAAATCTCTGCTTCAACAGGTGCAACAGGTGCAGAGCTTGAGGAATTGGGTGAAATTGCCCGAAACGTGTACAAGCATAATTTCGGTGACAGCTTGGATGATGTGGCTGTAGGAATTTCAGAGGTACAAAAGATAACCGGACTCATGGGTGATGAGCTAGAAAAAGCCACCGAGTCCGGTTTTGCTTTGAGGAAAACCTTTGACTTCGATATGCAAGAATCTGCTCGAGCGGCAAGTGCTCTCATGAAAAACTTTGGGATCTCTGCAGATGAAGCTTATAACATCATTGCTGTGGGTGCCCAAAACGGAGCTGATAAAAACGGTGACCTTTTAGATACTTTGAATGAATACTCTGTTCAATATGCATCCCTTGGTCTTAGTGCGGATGAGTTTATAGCTAGTTTAATAGGCGGAGCAGAAAGTGGAGCATTCAGTATTGATAAGGTCGGGGATGCTGTTAAGGAATTTAATATCAGGGCCAAAGATGGAAGTAATACGAGTATGGAAGCTTTCACGGCTTTGGGCCTCAATGCAGAAGAGATGATGAATAAGTTTGCCCAGGGCGGTGAGACTGCAAATGCTGCCTTCTTCAGTGTCATCGAAAAACTACAAGAAATTGAAGATCCTCTCCTCAAAAATACGATTGGTGTGCAGCTATTTGGTACTCAGTTTGAAGACTTGGAGGCAAATGTACTTCCTGTTCTTGCTGGGATAAAAGACAGTACTGTAGCTAGCGGAGACGCATTGGCCCAAATAACAGAGGTCAAATATGACAACCTAACTGATGGCATTGAGGGGGTAAAACGTTCCTTACAAGGCGTGTTTTTGCCTGCTGTGAGCGAAGTGTCTGCAGGAATCACTGATTTATTTTCTGGCTTATCGAATGGGATTAATGAAGCAGACGGGGATTTTGAAAAAATTGCAGAGGTGATTGGTGAGACCGTTGCTGGTATAACTGAACTCATTACCGAGCAGTTGCCTCAGTTCGTTACATTAGGGCTTCAAATCATTATGTCCCTTGTTGGTGCCATTGTAGAAAACCTTCCAATGATCATCGATTCTGCCATGCAAATTGTAACGACTCTACTTCAGGGACTTATTGAGGCTCTGCCTCAAATCACAGAAGGAGCTCTTTACCTTGTCCTTAGTTTAGTAGATGGAATTATTGCCAATCTGCCTGCATTAATCGAAGCGGCACTCACTATGATTGTGACCCTGGCAACTGGTATTGGTGAGGCCCTGCCAAACTTGATTCCATCGATTGTAGCAGCAATTCTATTAATCGTGGAAACAATTATAAACAATCTCGGATTGGTGTTGGATGCGGCTTTTAAAATTATAGAAGGTTTGGCGGTAGGGATTATTAATGCCTTACCAAGATTAATTGAAGCCTTACCAGCCATTATTTCATCGATTATAAATTTTATTACTAGTAATCTACCAATGATTGTTGAAATGGGAATTAAGCTAATCATTCAATTAGCTGCTGGTTTAATTCGGGCGGTTCCTCAGCTTGTGGCACAGTTACCACAAATCGTTTCTGCAATTATTGTAGGGATTGGAAAAGCGGCTATTTCAATTGGTCAAGTAGGGGTAAACATCGTCCGAGGACTTTGGAACGGTATTGCTTCCATGGTTGGGTGGATTAAGGATAAGGTCAGTAGCTTTGTTGGAGGCATTGTTAGTAGCGTGAAAGGGATTCTTGGGATTCGTTCACCTTCCAGAGTCTTCGCTGGTATCGGGGAGAACATGGGTGAAGGAATTGGTGTTGGTTTTTCAGATGCGATGGGCAATGTAGAAAAAGAAATGGAAGGCGCTATTCCTACTGATTTTGATTTAAATATGGATAGTGTGGTCACTGGAGTTGAAGGAGGAAAGAGCGGTGCATCATTTGATGTAACGATTCCATTAACTATTGATGGGAATGTGCTAACTCGGATTATTGCCCAGCTTCAATGGAACCAAAATACAGTGACCGTCAGAAACTTAGGAGTGGCAGGATCGTAAAAGGAGGGCAGATTGGTGATAGAAAACTATGCAGGAAATACGTTAATTCAAACGGTCCGAAAAGTAATGTCTGCGAACTTAAGGGAAACGCTTGAGGGAGAATTTACTCTTTCTTTTACCGTTCTGGCCAAGTCTGCCCTCGCTTTAAAGACAAAGCAGTTGGCTAAGCTAAACGATCAGTATTTTGAAATTGTGCAAATCTCTAAGTCATTACAAGGTAGCCTTCCAGTCTGTTCTGTCACGTGTGAACATGTATCTTACATTTTAAATGATGAGATTTTTAATATAGATGCGTTTGATTTTACGGGAGATCCTATGGCTGGATTAAATCAGCTATTATCAGGAACTCCTTTTTCAGCAGGAATAGTTGATTTTACCGATAGTTGCACAATGAAAATTAACCAGGAAGTGTCTAGAAGGGCAGCTCTTATGCAGTACGTTGCCATTTTAGGTGGCGAAATTGAGTATAACGGCTATTTAATTAATATCCGTAAACATCGTGGCAGTAGTGAGTATCAACCAGTAATGGGCTCAAAAAACGTCACTAATGTATCTGTTTCTCATGATTCAAGGGAAAATGCCTCATCATACAATATCTCTTTCTTTAAACTATTGAATTTAGCAGTCGGGGATAATGTGCATATTGTGTTTAAACCACTCGGTATTGATGTGAAAACAAGGATTATTTCATTGGAATATAACCCCTTCTATCGATATAACATTCAAGTTGAGGTTGGCAGATACAAACCAAGTATTTCGGATACTTTTTATCGGATAGAAAACTCAATGAATAAAGTGGAAAGCTCTCTGAATGATGTGGGCAGCTCTGTAGATGGCCTTAAGTACCAAATGGATCAGCTTGGAGTTTCTTATACGATAGTAAAGAATTTGACGATTGATGAAACCATGATTCATGTAACCTATGAAGTTGAAAAAGGGGATACGCACCAGTACTTTGCTGATTATAGTTATACATCTGATAGTAATGGTCGAATTACAAGCATTACTTTGCAAGATATTTTTTCAGAGTTGTTGCTAAAAGAAGTATCGACTTTGACAGTGGATTCTGCGAGGTTTGATATCGTCTATGCGGATGGAGAGACGGCAAGTTACAACTATTCAACAGATAGCAGCGGCAGAATTACGGGAATTGAAAAGGTGGTGGAAGGATGAGTTATCACAGGAATTTTAATAATACATTAGCTATTTGGGCCGCTTTTGGTGGTAGAGGTGAACTCATTCTTCCCATCCCCACCTTAAGCTGGCAAAGAAAATATTATAATGATTTTGGATACACTCAGTATGGAAGTGAAAGGCAAATTAATGTGTACGATAATGGAAATGCACAAGTTGCAGTGTATTATGCCAAAACACCGTATATGTCTTATTTCAATAAAAGTACTGGGGAATGGACAGTAGTCGATGTTCCTTGGTGGAGCTACGGCCAACCAGAAATTTTGTATGCTGGTGGTGGAGTGTTTTTAGCAAAGATAGTAGGGCTTGCTAATATCATTGCTTCTTTTGACGGCATCACTTGGCATAACGCTGGGTACTGTCAGGGAGCACAAAACTCTATGACCACAGGGGCATATGATTCTAGTATTGGTTCTGGAGTCGTTAGCTGGTGGTACTATAAGTCGCCGGTGTATTACAGTTTTGATTCGCTAACAGAAAGAACGGCTTGGACATTGGTAGGAGCGGATGGTTCATCGGTTCCTATTTTTAGTTACATGACCACTCATAAAGGAAGATTCGTTGGAGTTGTAGGTGGAGATCGTTCTATTGCAGCAGCAAGCACCTCAAGCCCAGGTTCTTGGTCCACAACGATTCCAGAGGATTTAAATACATATTATATGTATGTCCGTTCCGTTCACGATAAGCTCTTTGTGATGAAATACCGCTATGTTAGTGGGATCTTTCATGTGAATCTTTGTGTAATGAATGACAGTGCGACCGAACTTACAGAAACCAATTTATCTCATGGCGGGGATCTCGCCAATAATAACATTCCGAATCCAGAAAATATCATCTGGATGGAAGATTGGGGGAAATATGCTTTGTTTAACGAAAGCATGCTGTATGTATCAGCAGATGGACTGACGTGGGAAGGAGTCGAACAACCAGGATTTACTACCACTAATTCAGATACATTTGGTGGGGCTATCTATGTACCAGGTGACGGGTTTTATGTGAAAGCTAGTGGTTATGTGTATTATGCACCCTATTGAATAATGAAAATACAGGCGCTTTGTGGCTATCTTGTCACAGGCGTCTTTTTATATAGATTAAAACAGGTTGGAGAGCGAGGGGAGAAACATGGCAATAAAAGAGTTTTGGATAGTTGTACAAACAGTAATTGCTGCAGTGGGCGGTTGGTTGGGCTGGTTCCTTGGCGGACTTGATGGATTTTTATATGCTCTCATTATTTTTGTCATTGTGGATTACATTACTGGCATTATGGTGGCGATTATCAATCGAGAACTTTCTAGTGAAATTGGTGCACGAGGGATTTTCAAAAAGATCCTTATTTTTATATTAGTCGGAATTGCTCATATCATTGACAGCCGACTGATTGGTGAGGGCAGTGTCATCCGGACAGCTGTCATCTTTTTTTATCTTTCCAATGAAGGAATTAGCATTATCGAAAATTCCACAAGAATTGGACTTCCGGTACCACAAAAACTGAAAGATGTTTTAGCTCAGTTGCATGGAAAATCGAAGGGGGAAGATGAGAATGGAACTAAACGTTAAGTATATGACCAGAAATGATTGTTTTACTGCTGGAAGGAAAATTGCTCCGAAAGGGTTAATGGTCCACTCAACAGCAACTCCTGGAGTAATGGCAGCGGAGTGGTTCAGTCGTTGGAATAAATCGTACAAGGCGGGTGAAACCAATCGACAGGTTTGTGTCCATGCTTTTGTTGATGACCAAGGGGTGTGGCAGTACTTGCCTTGGAACCATCGGGGTTGGCATGCTGGTGGAACAGCAAATAATACTCACATTGGTTTTGAGATTTGTGAGCCAGGTGGGTTTTCTTATGGTAAAGGTTCCACAATGGTGGGCTACAATGTTTCAAAGAACGAAGCATATTTTAGAAAGGCTTGGCAAAATGCGGTGGAACTTTGTGTGTTGCTTTGCAAACAGTATGGCCTTACTGAAAAGGATATTATCTGTCATTCAGAGGGAAGTAAAAAAGGTATTGCCAGTAACCATGGAGATGTTATGCATTGGTTTCCTAAGCATGGGGAAAGTATGAACTCTTTTCGAGTAGCGGTGGGAGCTGCACTAAATAAGACAAGTACCCCTGGCGATGTATCAACTGAAATTCAGGTTGGTGATGTAGTGGAAGTGAAAGCATCAGCAAATTCCTATTATCCCGGCGGGGCATCCATTCCAACTTGGGTCAAAACAGGTTCCTACCATAAAGTAACTCAGGTTATTTCGAATGGGAGAACGGTGGTTAAAGGTGGAAAGTCCTGTGTTTTACTAGGTAAAAAGGTAGATAAGAAGAATGGTAGAGAATCTGCGGGGATTATGAGCTGGATTGATAAGGATGCTCTAACGCTAATTAATTCATCTACTAAAACGGAAAAACTGTCAAAGGCAAATAAGTATTATCGAGTACAGGTGGGTGCCTTATCTAAGAAAAACAATGCAGAGGCGATACTTAAAAAGCTAAAAGCAGCAGGATTTGATGGCTTTATTAAATTCGAATAATGGTTCTATTAACTTGATTTTTAAGGCCTTTAGAGTGATATATGGTAGTACCAAATTGATAGAAAGGAGGGCCTTCATTGCGAGTTAGAATTATAGAACCAACCATTGCGAAAGACAAAAAGAAAAGAGTATGTGCTTATGCTAGGGTATCAACTGATCATGAAAAGCAAGGTGAGTCTTTAGAAAACCAAATTAATTATTATGAAAGATTGATTGGAACAAACCCGGAGTTTGAATTTGTGGGAGTGTTTGCAGATCGCGGTATAAGCGGGACTACTGACAAACGCCCAGAATTCAAAAAAATGATAGAACTCGCAAAGCAAGGTGGGATTGATTTAATTATCACAAAATCCATTTCAAGATTTGCACGAAACACAACAGTTGTGCTCAAAAGGGTTAGGGAACTCAAGGAACTAGGCGTTGAAGTTCGATTCGAAAAAGAGAATATCAACACATTATCAGGGGATGGGGAGTTAATGCTTACCGTCCTCTCCTCCTTGGCACAAGAAGAAAGCAAAAATATTAGTGAAAATATTAAATGGAGGATAAGGAAGAAATTTGAACGAGGGGAGCTGATCATAAACACCAATCGGTTTTTAGGCTACGACAAGAATGAAAATGGCGACTTAGTTATCAATGAAGAGGAAGCAGAAATTGTTAAAAGGATATTTGAACATTACTTGGAGGGCAAAGGGGTATTCACGATTGCCAAGGAATTAAACGCAGATGGGATACCAACCGTTGCAGGTGGCAATTGGCAGGAGAGCACCATTTTGAACATGCTGAAGAATGAAAAATATAAAGGCGATATTATTCTTCAAAAGTATTATACCCCGGACCATCTTAAAAAAGGCACCATCCGAAACAACGGTAAACTAGACAGTTATTATATTGAAGGTAACCATCCAGCCATTATTTCAAAAGAGGAATGGGATGCAGTTCAAAAAGAAATGAAATTAAGGGCTGAGGCAAGAGGAAACGTTGGCGATCAAAGCAAATATCAAAAGCGATATCCTTTGACAGGAATGCTCTATTGCGGGAAGTGCGGATCCAGCTTAAAGCGAAGGACGTGGAACAGCAAACTACCTTGCAGAAAAATAGTGTGGCAATGCAGCAACTATATAAAAAACGGAAAGAATGCCTGCCCAGGAACGAAAATTGATGATGAGGTTGCTGGAAGGCTCGACATAAAAGAGGAAACTGTTGTACAGGAGGTTATAAAGAATGGCAAGAAACATTACCATTATTCCAGCAAGTGCAAACATGAAGGTAAATCCAGAACAGTTCGAACCCCGGAAAAAGAAAATGGCAGCGTATTGCCGGGTATCGACCGACCAATTAGAACAGTTATCAAGTTATGAGGCACAGGTTGACTATTATACAACTTACATTACTAACCACCCAGATTATGAACTAGCAGGTATATACGCAGATGAAGGAATTTCAGGAACCAATACGAAAAAGCGTGAACAATTTAATAAAATGATTGAGGATTGTAAGAACCGAAAAATTGACATGATCATTACAAAATCCATATCGCGCTTTGCAAGAAATACGTTGGACTGCTTGAATTTTGTAAGGCAGCTAAAGGATTTAGGAATTGGCGTTATTTTCGAAAAAGAGAACATAAATACATTAGATGCGAAAGGGGAAGTATTACTAAGTATCCTTTCCAGCCTGGCCCAAGATGAGAGTAGGTCCATTTCGGAAAACTCTACCTGGGGAATCAGGCGACGGTTTGAACAGGGGAAGGTTGCCCTTAATCATACAAAATTCATGGGTTACGATAAAGATGAAGATGGCAACCTAATCATAAACGAGCCACAAGCCAAGATAGTCAGAAGGATATTTAAAGATTATCTCGATGGAAAGGGGCCAAATCGAATCGCTAGAGAGCTTGAAGAAGAGGGGGTTCCAAATTGGAACGGCAAAGCCAAATGGTATGAAGGCAGCATTAGAAAGATGTTGAGTAATGAAAAATATAAAGGTGATGCCCTTCTTCAAAAGACCTACACCGTTGATTATTTAACTAAGAAGAGGGTGGAAAACACCGGACAAGTTCCACGTTATTATGTGGAAGATAACCACCCGGCGATTATTGACAAGGATATGTGGGAAGCGGTGCAGCTTGAAATGGAAAGGAAAAAGAAATTTGCAGAAAACCATGGATTTAAAAGAATAGACTATGGAACCAGCGATAACCCATTTGCAGGAAAAGTGATATGCGGCGATTGCAGCAGCGCCTTTGGCAGAAAGGTGTGGAACTCCAATGATGATCGGTTTAGAAGGAAAGTATGGAGATGTAACAAAAAGTATATGGAGAAAGGGAAAAAGGGCTGCACCAATACGCACATTGAAGATAAAGTACTCTACCAAATTTTCATTAATGTTTTTAATGCCATTTTAGAAAACAGCGAGTATTTTATTAAAAAGTGGGAAGAGAAGTACACCAGCGAGAGCCAACTCGAGAAATATAAAGCCAAACAATTTATTGAAATCACAAAAAACGCTACACCCATTACAACATTTGATGCGAATTTATTCTTCAGCCTTGTAGAGAAGATGACAATCTACAAAGACGAAAAGGTCATTGTGACTTTGCTCGATGGTACAGAGGTTGAGTGCCAAATTGATAAATAAGAATAGGGCTTGGAAATAGCTCCAAGCCTCAATTGTTTCCTCCACTAACGCCCCCGTTACTTTAAGTGCAGTATTTCACATTTTTTTATTAGCCCCCAACTATCAGCATTTTTTCAGCCAGAATATACTGTAGCCGTTACAGGTTGTCTAATTCCTGGATTTACTATTATGACTTCAATTAAAAGGAGGCTTAATAATGGGTACAAGACCTTGTAAAAAACATAATTGTAACGATTGTAATGATAATAGTTTTTGAGCATAATTTTATCTTTAATTTATTAGCCCAAGCATATTAGCACCTTTTTAATATATTATTAATGGAGGTGATGAATTAAGATGGTTAAACTTTTTATTGATCCTGGACATGGCGGTTCAGACCCTGGAGCTGTAGGAAATGGACTGCAAGAAAAGAATCTTACTTTACAGATAGCTATAACTCTAAGAGATATCTTATTGAATGAATACGAAGGTGTAACAATCCTAATGAGTAGAACAGGCGATCAAACTGTAAGCTTAAGTGAAAGAACAAATGCCGCAAACAATTGGGGAGCAGACTACTACCTTTCCATCCATATTAATGCTGGTGGGGGGACAGGCTTCGAAAGCTATATTTATCCTGGTGTTGGAGCCCCTACAACCACATATCGGGATATCATTCATGATGAAATTATTAAGGCAGTAGATTTTGTTGATCGTGGTAAAAAAACAGCTAACTTCCATGTATTACGGGAATCAAGAATGCCAGCTATGTTAACGGAAAATGGGTTTATAGATAACCCTAATGACGCTAAAAAATTAAAATCCACAAGTTTCTTAGCGACTATTGCCACAGGACACGCTAATGGACTAGCTAGGGCATTTAATTTAACGAGAAAACCAACTATTCTGTATAAAGTTCAAATAGGTGCATTTCGTATCAAGTCTAATGCGGACAAACTTGCTGCAGATGCAAGGTCAAAAGGATTCGATGCTATAGTTTTACTTAGAGATGGTTTATACAAAGTCCAAATTGGAGCTTTCACATCAAAAGAAAATGCAGAATCTTTAGCAACTAAAGCAAGGAATGCCGGATTTGATGCGATTGTGTATTCAGAATAATTAGTTATTCCTCCTAATATTGGTCTTCAAATAGAAAAATGAGAAAGAGAGATTCACGATGTCTCTCTTTCTTCCTATTTCAACATACTTCAAAATTTATGTTTGTTTTTATCTTACAAATTTCTGCATCGCAAAAGAATTTACCTTCAATAGGAAAAAATAAAGTCCTATAACGGCTATGCTCCCTTGTTCAACAAACCTGCACCGTTAGTGAAAAAGCGACTGCCCTTGTTCAGCAATCGCACTCCGTTACTTTAAGACCTTTCACAATCTTCGATATATAATAAGCAAAGCGTGAATTAATTCTTTATGACTTTGAATTAGTTATATATTACAACCTTACAAGCTGGGATTTATATCCTACTTTGCTGTCCAGTCACGATATACGATCAGGGTAATTGCATTTAATATGATGGTAACGATGAGAAGAGCAGCTGCGACGAACGCCACAGCACCCATTGTGTCCATAAGAGCAGACCAATCCTCAATCTTTACCAGATGATAGTTATAGAAAATCTGGAAACATAGCGAAATAGCACAAGCACTGATGCTCAAAATGGAGAGAGCGACCCAATTCCTGTGGTCATGCTTATCATATTGCATGAGATTAACAACAGGCAGTATCCAAGCAATTAGTCCAAGCGCGAGGCTGCCAATATTAAGCAAACCAATCATATCTGATCCCCCAATGTATAAGCTAATCAATTAACGTGCGGAATTTTTCGATAACTGCTTCTTTCAAAATTTCTTCTTTATAAAAATGACTTGCATAAATGCTTAACATCATTTCATTTTCTTCCGTAATTTCTATTTTCCATAATACGCGATTAATAACGTCTGCCAATTCTTTAGGATTTGCATACATTGTGTTCCAGCTCGTACTTGTAATTCTAAATCATCACTCAATGCCGCTACTTCGATTTCTTCTGTTGACACAGGCTTGTTAAGATGCGCATATGGATCTTCATAAACGTCCGTGTAAATAAACTTAATTGGATTGTATTCGCTTAAATCATACGAATAACGTTCATTCCCTACAGTAACAACCATTTCATTTTGTCCAAATTCAATCGACCCGTTTTCTATGACGAAGGTTTCCGATAATGATTGAATGGCACACTCTAAATGTGGTGTAATGAACCAATAACGATTCTCTGAATTTAACTTTGCGATGTAATCAGTAATTGACATATCCTCAAGCTTCTCTTCATCTCTCAATATCGTATATTCCAATGGACGATAAAAATACTGGGCATCTAGCTCCTGCATTGCAATTGTCCACTGGCTTACCGGACATTCAAATAATACACGAAACGCAAATCCATCATCGGTTTTCTGTAACTCATCATAAATAAACCATTGTCCAACTTGGATTGGCTCATCCGTTTCTTCAGATTTAACTCCTTTAAAAATGAAATGGATAAGCGATTTTGAGGAAAACCCACCATCTGTATTAACGTAAAGGTGAAGCGTATCCTTTTCTCGTTCAATTCGCTCAATAGTTGAATCATGCAAACTTTCCGCAAAGATATCTTGTATAGAAGCTGGCAAGTATGTAACGGCCATCTTCGTATTTTCATGGGCAGCACTTAAAACTTGTTCAAATTCCTTGTCCGCCTCTCTCATCCATTGTAAATAATCTTCACGCACTGCTTTTGGTAGTGTAGGTTGGTTTAATGTACCATTTTTCAAATATGGAATGAAGCGGCTAGGTAACACATGTAACAATTCCTCTCGTACCTCTTCAATCTCTTCGTTTAAACGAGTATTAAGATCTTCCCCTTCTTCTTTTGCTTCTCTTAATACAATTTCCCACTCGTGATCGGATTCATGGATGGGAAGAAGATTATATTTTAAAAATTTTTCTTTTGCTTCTTTCGATATATTCCACATAATATCACCTCGGGAGTAGTTGGTAAAAATAGTATACTATAAATTTTTAACTAGTGATTCTAGTAAAGTCTTATTCCCTATGTTAGACAGAGCTAACGATGAAGAAACATGATTGTAAATAGTTGGATTTTCTAATAAGCTAAAACTAACACTGATTTAGGAAGGGTTTTGTTAGACATGGAGGGAAAGATTAAGGAGCTTACTCTGTTATTATTATACTTAACATCATGGAAAGAAAATGAACTTCCAGGACAAATGAGAAGAAGTGGAAGGGATATCCGTTTGATACATTAAATGAATTAACTGATGATGATCTAACACGAGGGAGCATCCGCTCCAAATCTGTTTACTTAACGTAAGCTGGTATTAAAGAGGCTGAAGGATTAATTAAAAAGTACCTAGGGGAAGTAGAAAAGGATTAGAGCAGTTTCGAATTATAATGTATGTTCGTGCAATAGGATCTTTGATAAAGAACAAAGGTAGTGTCAAAAGTTCTATGAAAACTATGTAAAGTATTAGATCACTTCCATTGGGGGGACGTGAGGCCCCGCAATCGCTCTTGACAAACAGTCGAAAAAGGTTGCGATAAAAGTATCAAGGGCG